>CALDEW010000449.1 GCA_937942355.1 uncultured Pirellulaceae bacterium
GGTGGCATCTCCTTGAGCACCCCATCGGCTTTGATCCGGATGCGGAATTCGTCTTCGAATGGTTCGAAGTGAATGTCACTGGCGTGATCCTTGATCGACAACAGCAACACCATGTTCAACAGTTTTTTCACCGGAGCGCTATTGGCCAATTCGGTGACGTCGGACAGGTTGATCGGACCATCGCCGCCCAAACGTGCCGTCGCCTCTTTGAGTTCTTCGTCGATATTGAGATCTTCAATGATCTTCGCGATGCTGTCGGTGTCGTCGTTGAAGTACTTGTCGATGGCCTTGAGAATTTGAGCTTCGGTCGCGACCTTGAATTGAATCTCATAGCCCAAGAAGCGTCGCAATTCATCTTGCATCCCCAGGTTCTGCGGATCGCAAGTGGCCAATGTCAGAACGCCGTTGTGCAAGTTCAACGGCACGACGCGGTATAGCTGAGCCATTTCATTGGAGACCGCCTCGCGCGATTCGGCCGACGGAGCTTCCAGATGCTCCATGTCGATCGTTTTCAATCCGAATTGTTCGGCCAGCGCTTGGATCAATTCTTCGTCGTTTACCAAACCCATGTTGACGGCAATACGTCCAATCAAACCACGGCTCTGCGACTGCTCTTCGACGAGCATTTCGAGCTGATCATCGTTGATCGTTCCAAGATCGACTAAAATTTGACCTAGTTTCCGGACAGCCATTGAGGGTTACTTTTGATTAAGTGGTTTAAGGTTGGGTTAGTTTTAATTTCGCGACTCGGAGAGTCGCGTTACGTAGCTCGACTCTCCGAGTCGAACACTTTTTTGCATGCGCCGATGATGTGCGGCGGCTTAGTTTTTATCATTCATCATCTTCTTCATCTAAATCGTCTTCGTCTAATTCGATTCCTTGTTCCATCTGTTTCCGCTTGCTGGCGATACGTTTGGCCAGCACGTCAGGCTGCTGAGCCTTTCCGAGCGCGTCTTCCATCGTGATCTTTTCGTCGACCCAATGTTGGTACAGGTTGTCGTCCATCAGCATCATGCCGAACTTGGCACCGGTTTGAATCGCCGAGTTAATACGAAAGGTTTTGTTCTCACGGATCAAGTTACCAATACCCGGCGTCACGACCAGCGACTCAAACGCCGCCACACGACCGCCGCCGATACGCGGCAACAGCGTCTGGGCCAGCACGCCGATCAACGACGTCGACAGCTGAGTACGAATTTGGTCTTGAAGGTTACCGGGAAACGCATCAATCACGCGGTTGACGGTACCCTGAGCACTGTTGGTGTGCAGCGTACCGAAAACAACGTGCCCTGTTTCGGCCGCCGAGATCGCCGCTTCGATCGTTTCGAGGTCACGAAGTTCGCCCACGAGAATCACGTCGGGATCCTGACGTAACGCGCGACGAATCGCTTCGGAGAAACTTGGCACGTCGACGCCAACTTCGCGTTGGTTAACGGTTGATTTTTTGTGATAGTGGTAAAACTCGATCGGATCTTCGATCGTGATAATGTGATGGTCAACACGTTCGTTGATATAGTTCACCAACGACGCCAGGGTTGTACTCTTGCCCGAACCCGTCGGACCGGTGACCAAGATCAGACCGCGCGGACGCATGATCAATTTCGTGAATACGTCTGGCACGCCCAAAACTTCCGGTGGCAGCATCTCGTTGGGGATCTGCCGCAGCACCATCGCGATGTGACCGCGCTGCTTGAAAATCGACACGCGAAAACGGGCCGCGTCGCCGTACGCGAAACCAAAGTCAGCACTACCGACCTCTTGAAGTTCGCGCTGGCAGCGCTCTGGCGTGATGGACTTCATCAGCGCGACGGTATCATCTGCCTCAAGCTCCTTGGTCTCGAGACGTCGCAGCCGCCCATGCAGCCGAAACACAGGTGGTTGGCCAGTGGTGATGTGAATATCACTCGCACCCTGCTTCACACACGCTTCGAGCAGTTTATCAATAAGGACAGTGGCCATTTATTTTCCAATAAGGGATATAGTGTTCAGGGAGAGAAAAATACGATCATCTATCAAATCGAAAGATCGGCTCGCACACTGAACGTAAGGTCATCGAAATGACTTAATTACTTAGCGTAAGTAAAAGAGATAAGGCGGGAGATGGAAGTTATCGGTAGGATCCGGTTATCCGAAATTCCTTCTGACAGCGTTATTGTTTGCAGTCGCGCGGCCAAAGTCTAAGAAAATGCTCAAAAAACCGGCAAAACGCAGTATTTCGTCGTGGAAGTGCCCCTAAAAATCACTAAGGGGAAATTAAACGCCGTCCTGCTCGGTCTTCTTCGCCACGCGATAAACCTCGTCAAAGGTCGTAAATCCATCGACGACTTTCTTCAAACCGTCACCGAAGAGCGTCGTCATGCCGTTCTCCATGGCGTATTCGCGGATGATGTTGGCGGGCGCGTTTTCGAAAATCATCTCGCGCACTTTGGCGTCGATCATCAGGATCTCATGAATGCCCATCCGTCCGCGATAACCGGTTTTTCCGCACGTATTGCAGCCCTTACCCCGTTTGAAGTTGGCCCGCGCAATCTGTTCATCGGTTAACCCCGCCTCCTTGATCACGGCCTCGGACGGCGTGAATTTCGTGCTGCATTTCTTGCAAATTGTCCTGACCAAACGCTGTGCCAAAATGGCCACCACCGAGCTGGCGACCAAATATCCGGGCACTCCCATGTCGATCATCCGCGTTACAGCAGTGGGCGCATCGTTCGTATGCAGAGTACTAAAAACAAGGTGTCCAGTTAAACTGGCTTGAATTCCCATCGATGCCGTCTCAGCATCTCGCATTTCTCCAACCAGAATCACATTGGGTGCTTGGCGGAGCATCGCCCGAATAATACGCGCGAAGTCCAATCCAATGTTGTGTTTTACTTCGACTTGGTTGATCCCCGGGAGGTAATATTCCACCGGATCTTCGGCAGTAATGATCTTGCGATCGGGCCGATTGAGGCTGTTAAGCGCCGCGTACAGCGTCGTCGTTTTGCCAGATCCCGTCGGGCCGGTAACCAGAATAATCCCATTAGGCCGCTTAATCAGACCTTGGAATTTCTGATAAGTCTCCTCAGAGAATCCCAGTTGCCGGACACCTACGCGGATATTGTCCTTATCCAAAAGTCGCAAAACGGCAGATTGTCCGTTGTTGGTGGGGATGATACTGACGCGCAGATCGAGCTCTTTTTCGCCGACGTTGACTTTGATCCGTCCGTCTTGAGGGCGTCTTCTTTCGGCGATGTCGATACTGGAGAGGATCTTCACACGGGAAATAATCGCACCCAACTGACGACGCGGCAGTTTATCGCGTTCGCGCAAAACACCGTCGATTCGATAGCGGATGCGCACCCGATCCTCGAACGGTTCGACGTGGATATCCGACGCCCGCAGCTGCACCGCTTCGGTGATCATCATCTGGACCAGACGCACGATCGGAGCGCTGTTTTCGCCTTCGTTGCCACCATCGGCGGCCACTTCGTCTTCGACGGGTACGGTAAAGTCGATTTTGGTGTCGGTGAATTCCTGCAGCATACTATCGGCCGATTCACCCTCGATTTGACCGTAAACACGGTTAATCGCAGCGGTAATGCTCGACCGAGTCCCCAAAACGACCCGCACATCGCGGTTAAGAATGAAGCGCAGTTTTTCCGTGGTTTCGACGTCTCCCGGTTCGCTCATCACGACCTTCAAGCTATTACCATCAACGGCGATTGGCAGGACGTTGTTCTCACGAGCGACCGCTTCGGGCATCAGTTCGACGACCGTTTCGGGAATATCGACTTTGTTCAGATTCACGTATTCCATGCCATGAGCCTTGGCCTTGGCTTTCATGACGTGTTCTTCGCTGGCGTATCCGAGTTTCACCAGTGCTTGGCCCAGATCAATGTTGTCTTTCCGCGCCATCTTGTCGGCGTCGATGACTTGATCTTTGGTGACGATTTTGTGTTTAACCAGCAGTTTGATATAGGCTTCAACGGCCATAGGTTGTTTCTTCGTTGGGAGTTAGAAAGTCGAAAGATTCGTGGTTGAAAAGGAAGCGCTGAGCCGATTTAGTACAACTTCGTTACACTTATAAAATAGTCGAATATCGGGATTTAGGCAAAGATCTACGCGAAAGATTTAGGTTTCAGGTCAAAGCTGCGGTGGAAATACTTAACGATACCTGCCGTTTTAACGCTAGCCCAAAGGCACTTACTTTACCCACCTGAGCCGCGGGTAGCCGAGCGTTTACCAGAAGCATCGGGAAAACGTTGCTCAACGAACCAGCGGCCAGCGCCCTGCCGCTAACAGCCCTGCCGCTAATATTTTGAGCCGTTTCGTCGAAAGTAAGCTCCCAAACGGCTGGAAAAAATCTAAGCCTCTACCGGGTTATTCCAACCATCTTGAACCGGCGGGTGCGATGGCGACGCCACCGGGGCGGAACAGTTTTGGCCGCGGTAAGAATCTCGGCTCAAATCCAAACCGAATTCCAAGGTTATCTCGGTTGGCATCGTAATTCGCCGCGATCTCCAGCAAGAACGATTCTCCAATATAAACCACGCCCAATCGCTGGCCGATGGTGCCTGTTTCTCCAAAGTCGACTTGGAACCCACCCTTGAGCCCCCACTTATCGCTCATCCGATACGTTCCTGTGCCGGTGATGATGTTACTGCTGATGGGGCCTTCGATGGACCGGACACCTAGAAAGATGTTACCCACTTCAGGCCGCTGAGCGTACGCACCGACGCTGACGGTGCGGAGCCCCTGGGAGAAGAAGTCAAAGTACCCATCGGAGACCAACGACACGCGATCACCAATGTGGTAGCGGAAATCGTAAGTCACCATTCCCAACCCCGTTCCAAAATTATCACGATCGGCGTCAGGGAATACGATGCCTTGCACGTCGAAGTTAACCAAATCAATGATGCGCTGGCGTCCGGGAGCACCTCGTTTGGTTTGCCAGCGCTGCCTGACGCCCAACTTGATCGTCGACAGGTCATCGAAGATCTCGCTCGAGGGCGCTGTGACGTTGCTTTGCAGTCCCGACCGCAATGCAAAAAACCGTTCGTCATATCGAAGCGGCGTATCACCGCCTGGGGCGATGCCAAAGGTCGAAAATGCGAATCGGCGTCGGAAGTGTTCTTGCGAATCATCATCGAGCGCATCGTACAACGGCAGTTCGTTGATGTCTTGGGTCGCATCAGAAAAAGACGCGTCCATGTCAAAGGTCACTTTATGCGTCAGCCCGTTGACGTTCAGCAATTCGCTCTGCACCGTCGGATCGACTTTCCAAACCGGCAAACTTGCTCTCACGCCGACTTGACCACCAACGCGAAACAGATCGTTGTTGTCCAGCGCTTCTTGCCAGTACGTTACATCGGTCAGTGCGTAGGGCACAACTTTCGTCGGCCCTAGTTGCAGCGGCACGTTGATCTCTTGCCGGCTGCCGGCACGAATTCCATTGACGTCCGCTTCCCAAGCCAACGGATCAAAGAAAGCGGCGTCGGTTGGGTCGGTGGGCGTGGACGCGACTCGCAGGCGTCCGTATCCCAGATGCGAGTGGCTGCTGAAGAACGCGCGATCACCAAAGATGGGCTGTCCCAAAGTGAACTGATCAAAACGCGGCAACCAGCCAGTCTGCGTGAAGAAATCATTGATCTGAATATCAGCGGTCAGGTTGTAGCTTTGCGTGCCAAAGTTCCGCTCTATCCACAGTCCCGTGGTCGCGTCTTTGTCGGTGTCCCACTCACGTTCGTAAAACTGTTCCAGAAAATTACGATCCGAAATGTAGCCCAGTTCGGCGCGGACGACAAATCCAGGCGCGATGTCGTGACGGTGCCTGCCAATGACGCGGCCACGAAAGGTTTCCTCGGGTACCAGGTTGAACCGATTGCGACCGAGAAAGTCCAACCCGTCATCGTTGATGAACCAGCTTTTGTATTCTCCCTGCACGACACCCGGGATTCCCAAGAGCCCATTGCGACGATACGCGGCCTTGGTCCCGAAGCCGACGCCGCGTTCGCTGAGATAGTCCAGCACGCCGGTCCATTCGACACCGCGCGGCGGTGTGCGGATGCCTAAAACTTTAAACAGATCCCAACCGGTATGAATTTGCGTGCCAAAAATACGATCGTTGTTGACTGATAGTTCTGTCAAATACAACGAAGGATCGCTGAGGTTGGTGGCGAACCTCGGCCAAGCGAAGACGGGGACTTGTCCAATGTAAGCCCGATTGGCAAAGCTCTCTGCAAAGTACTCTTCGCCAATCTCCGGTGCTCCAGTGACGGGGTTGAACAACGGCTGACCTGTGTCGGGATCGAGCTGCTGAACCGGTTGGCGTGTTAGGTTCATCTGATTGGATTGCAGCCAATACCGCGGGACGCCCAGTCGGCTGGAGGTGAACGCCGTTCCAAAAGCCTGTAGTCGATTCTCGTCGACTTGCTGCACCACATCCGCTTTGAGCCGCACCAACCCGCGGTACTCAGGGACCGGCGTCAACACTTCAGCTTTGAGAATCGTGCCTTGGCTACGTTCGACGTTGTAGTACATGCGTTGAGCGTAGATGACGCGTCGACCTTTGGCGAAGACAACGTTGCCTTCCAAATAAAGTTCGTTGCTGGTCGTGCCGTCGGGTTGGACGCGCTGCCACTGGACAACGTTGTCGGCCAAGATCACCAACTTCTTTTCTTTGTCGGTGCGGAACAGCTGCGCTCCGGCGATCTTGCTGGAGTCGATGGCGATGCGCACGCCACCCACGCCCAACGAAATTCTTTCGTCGGGGCGCTGGGGATTGGGGAACGTTTTGAAGTTAAGATTTACTTTGGAATCACGCGCCGTGATCGCCAGTTTCGCTTCGCTGCGGGCTGCCGGTGGCCCCGATGAAATGCCGCCAGTGCCCGCCGGTTGAGGCGCGGGGGCCTGAGTGGTTCCAAAGTCGGACAGGGGTTGCCGGTCCAAAGACGGCAGTTCAAACTGCGGCGCACCAAGATCAGGCACGTCGTCGATCCCGGGCAGGGCAGGGGAGCGATCGGTCAGCTGCCCCGTTTGAGCAGAAACCAGTTGGGCAGTGGGTTGAAACGAGTCGCCGTTGTTGCGGCCGGGAGTTTGAAAACTCGATGGCGTGACTTCGGATCGGCGGGCAACATTTCCGCTGCCAACAGCGCTGGGGTCCACCGCAGTGATGCCGGCGTGCAGCGCCGATTGCAAAGCGTAATTGTAAATCGGCGGCGGACGATTGGCGGGCAGCGGTGAGGTCGCCGTTGCCAGATCGACGGTTGCTTGGGTCACCAATTGCCCCAACCATTGCTGGTCTTCGATTCGATCGCGCCGGCCGTTTTGCTCACTTCCCGCGCCGAGGCTGTCGAGTTCGACGACGACGTTGTTTTGTAGATAGACGATAACGCGATTGGTTTGAGGTTGAGCGGCCGCCGCATAAAAATCAGCCGGATCGTCTGAAGGTAACTCGACCCAGATGATCGCTTCGTTGGCGGAAGCCAAAAGGTCTTGCTGACGCACTTCGACGTTGCCTTGGACGTGCAAGATTTCAAAATCGCCCTTCTGCCAGCGATTGATTTGCTGACCGTTGATCGTGACGGCCGACGTCGTGGCGGGGCGCGCGAAGGTGATCTCTTGGGCCGTTGCTGAGGCCGATAAAGTGCAAAATGCGAAGACGGTGATCGCGATCGCTGCGCAGCACTCCAGCGCGAATTTTCTGAAACGAAAAATCCGCGGACAGAGCTTTTTGAAAGGTTGAATTTTGGAATTCAAACTGCGTTCAAACTTGGGGCAAGAACCTGCTTATATAGATAGGGCGGCGGAGTTTAGGAGCTTTCCAACACCCCAACAAGACAGATAAAAACCGGGATAAGAGGGCTCGATCCAGCCGATTGGCTGCTCACAGCGACTTTTCATACCCCGGCCGCGGGGCCGAAAAGAAGTTTAACCATAGAGGGCACAGAGATCACAGAGACTCTGCCCGGCGAAACTCCGTGTTCTCTGTGAACTCCGTGGTTTAATACAGATCGTGTTGTTTGATCGAAAATAGGTGCCATTGAACGATCCTCGCAACACTTCATTAAACTGGGTAAAATGCCATCTCTAAGCCAGTTATCAATCGAGTCCCAAATGAAATATCCGCCGAATATCCAAACCTTGCTCACCGATGAAGCCTTCGGGCAATACGCCACCACAACATCAGGCAACCCAAAAGTGCTGGCAGATTTGCAGGCGATTGATGCAAGCACTTTCGGGTCAAATAGCGAAATGGCAAGGGCTTGCCTGAGTGGACTTTGGTTGCTGCACAATTTTTTAGATCAGTCACACGACATCAGCCAATCGCTCAATACACCTGCCGGCAGCCATTGGCACGCGATCATGCACCGGTTGGAGGGAGATTTTTCCAACAGCAAATATTGGTACCGGCGCGTCGGGCAGTGGGAGCTATACGATGCCATCAGTGAGCGATCGGCAGAACTATTCGATCCGATGCAGTTCGTGGATCAAGTCAAAGAAGATGGCACCGACGCGACGCATGATATTGCGGTCGTCGAGTGGCAGGTGTTGTTTGAATTTTGTTTTGAGAACGCGGGTGGCGGCTAGTGCATCGTAGCGTCTAAATTTTGGCGTAGTGGATGAGGCTACGAATCCTGCGGCTGCATTAAACGATGCACGAAAGGGTAAATCAAAAGGGTAAAGGAGGGGCAGGGCTCGTTGCCTCACCCACTACCCCCCCTAAATCTCATGTGAAACACAGCACTATCGAATACTATCGGGCTTTCGGATTCACGCGTTTCACGACCGACGTCTTAAGATCAACAGCCAACCGCCAAGAAAAACCACCGCGACGCCGATGACGATGGAAGTCTTGGCCCAATTGCCGTCTGAACGATAAAAGACGCCGACGGCGATCAGCGCTGCCCAGATGATGATGCCAACAAACACGGCGGTCAGCATGGCGATGGAAGTCCGTTGGCGATTGTTCACCGCTTCAACTCCTCGGTTTCCTTCGCAGTTCTCACCGAACTATGAGCAGACGCTTTGACGATCTTGATGGATCGACTTCCCAGTGCAATCTTGGCTTTTTGGCTCTCATCGCCGATCACCAGCGCCCGCACTTCACACGCGCCTTTGACGTCGCTGGGGATTTCAATCGATGCTTCAAACGATCCGGCGTCAATGGTCAGCTGTTTCGAAACGCAAACCTGATCGTGAGCCTGCTGATACGTTCTTTGATAGTCAGCCAACTTCTGATCATCGGATTCAAACTTCCGTCGGCGTTTGGAACGGACGCGGAAGCGGTCTCGCCGATAAACCAGTTCGATCGTCAATTGCCCGGCCACCGAACTGGTGCCTTTAATCTTCAACGTCTGTCCAGCGGTGGCTTCGCTGGCGCATTGCACATCAACATTCAAAGGCCGCTTCAATCGCAGCAACGGATCGCCCAGCAAATTCACCAAATGTAGATGCTCGCGTTTCTCAGCCTGAAGTTGTTTGGGCAGCGGGCTGAGCGACTGTCCCATGCTTTCGATCATCTGTCGATATTTGTCATCTGCGGCGATCGGTTTTGGGTTGATCATTGCCAGCTTCGATCTGCGCATCAACTGGCCAATCGTCACACACTGACCGTCAAAAAACTCTTCGGCCATCTCGATCGACAACAACGACATCGCATAGGGCATCGTCACGCGCGAGCCGCAAATCACAGCGACCGGTCCGCCGGGTTGCTTGACCATTTGTTCTGCCAAACAGTCTCGGCTGCTGTCGATCGCGCCGGTGTAACAGGCTAAGAAAATGGCGATGGGGCTGCCTGATCTACAATTAAGCAACGCCGCACTTTCGTCGTCCAAAATATCAAAACGCTGCTTTGGCACTCGGACTTTATCCAACCGCTGGCGATCACCGTGGCCAACGTATATCCAAAACAAGCAGCCTTCGTTGAATCGCTCGATCGCCGTTTGCGAAAACAATCTCGGATCAGGGCAGTAAGGGCTCTGCCAACTTCCATAAGTCACCGATGTGTTGTAGCTGGCTGGAATTTTGTCGGTGATGATTTGTTTGGCAGTGCTTTCGATCAATCCATCGGTGACCGACCCAAAGCCTCCCAATCCAGCAATCAGATTGATCCGTCTTCGCCATCGTTGGTTCCCGCTATCGGATTGACCGGAGCTATCGGATTCGTATTGGATCACGCGCTGGACATATCGCTCCAACTCTTGGGCATCGGTCGCGACGATGCGACCGATGTTAAGTTCGGGCGTGGCGTCGCCGTTTAAATCTGCGTACGTATTGTCAGTGGCAATTTCCATTTCCGAACCGAACATAAAATTGACTTCGGCAATCACATGATCCGTTGGCAGCAGCTCCGTCGGCGACTTGGTCCAGTCCCCCGCATCACCTACCAGAACCAGATTCTTTATTTTCCGGTGCGCTGCGACGATACGCCGAATGAAGTCGCGATTGTCCGCCGCGAACCGTTGTCCTTTGACCACCAGCAGGCGATGGCCTTGGCTCGTTCGATAATCAACCCAGCGCTTGAGCGCGGGAACCAAATCTGGCGCGACAACGACCAGCGTATCGTAGGGAGCAGTAGCCTGAGCGTAGGCGGTTGAATTGCCAATAACGAGAACCAGTGAGACCACTAAGACCAAGCAGCTAAGACATTTGCACAGGGGAGCGGTTAAATTCACGGCTGGCTTTCGGAGGAGAGCGTCAATGTCTGCGATGGAGACCACGACTATCACCAAAATTTCCTTTTCAAGCAACACCGTTGTGCGGATCGAAGTGCTGTTGATTTCATGTTGTACGCAACGAAGCCTAACCCGATAGCGTCAACGCCGGATCAATGGTTGTCGTAAAATTCGGCGATTAAGCGCTTTTGGGCTGGGTGTTTTTAGTGCTGAAAGCACGATATGTAACAGCCATGGACGCAAGTCCATGGATTGGCCCCGGGAAAATCACCGTAAGTGCTGAAAGCACGGCATGCAGATTCCTGTCGTCCTTTCAGGACTAACGGAGCGAATGATTAATCGTTCCCCGGACTTGCGTCCGGGGGCTAATACATACCATCACTTCGTGATTCACAAAGGGCAACTTCAAAACTTACGGCGTTTGGGTGACCAATTGGACAACGATTCGCTATCACTTCTTTTTGCCACCAATTGTCCAGATGGCGCCTTCTTCTTCGTCATCTGAGTCTTCTTCAGCGTCCTGGGGCGCGGGAGGCTGAACGTCAGTCTTAGCCATTTTTTGAGGCGCGTCTGCGGCGGGCGCTTCCTTCGGTGGATCGGCTTTCGCCTCCGCGTTATTCGCAATCACGTTCTCTAGCGCTTTGATCACTGCCGGATCGGCAACGCGTTTGTCGCTGTAGGAAACCAGCATCGGGCTGGCCCAGAAAAACGGAGCGCTGGCATCAACCACTGGTACATCGGGATCGGTCTTCAGACGCGGCTCTTTGGCAAGATCAACTTTGCTTGACCGCGTTTGTTTCACCGCGCTCTGCATCGCCGTCGTGACCGGCATCGCCGTCGCGTATCGCGCGTATTGGGCGGCCAAATCAACTTGCGTCTGTCCGCCAGCATTCCAGCGCGACAACACTGCCGTGCGACCGCCGGCCGCCAGAATACTGGTCGCCGTGAAAAACATCTCGCTGCCATCAGGACGAGACAATCCACCGGCTCCACCGATCGAATTCAGCCCCAGCATCACAACATGGTCGGGAGACTGAAATGGCACCGACATCCAACCCAACAACGTGGCCTGATCTTTTGCCTTTTTGCTACCGCCATCGACGTGCATCGGTTGCAAACCAAAGGCTCCGTCTTTGGTAGAAACCTCATTGAGTACAACCAACTGATCCAGTCGCCCCGCTAATTGCGCCGCCGGAATCGCTTGGCTGGAAGGGTTGCTAAGATCTTTGGCGGCGATCTCTTTTTCCAGCACCGCGGTGAACGCTTGATCGGCGGGTTTGGAGTCCGTCTTAGCATACATCGGCCCGGGCACCACGCCCGTCGATTTAATTTCGCCATTGGAGGATGGGTTGGCAAAGGACAGGAACAGGGTAGGGCAGTAACGTACTTTCGTCGTTTCAATCAATGGTCGTTCGTCGTCGCCATCGCCAACCAAAAACGCTTCAAAGGGCACGTACCACAGCAGACCATCGGGAATAACGATCAACTCATCGGCTGCCGCGAGGTCAACGGCGGGGATGTCCTCGAACAAGTTACCCTGAAACTCCCGCACGGCATCTTTCCATGACTCCGCCACCAGCAACTGGGGATCGGCGTAGTTGGCTGCGACACCCATCGCGGCCAGAACATTACCAATACCTTTCTTCAATGCTTTTGCGTCCACCAACCCAAGATACCGAGCGCGTTGGTCGTCGAAGAAGAAAATGTGGTATCCGGATTGTGTTTCTAGGGCACTGAAAACCATTTGCCCGGGCAACACAAAACCTTGCACATCTGACGCTTTGCCAATCGGTGGAAACACCATCTCCGCCGGTTCGCGCCGCAGCGCCATGCCGGCGATCAAGGCTTCCTGGCGACCATAAATTTCCGCTAACTCGCGCATCGTTTGCCGCTGCATTTTTTCATCGTCAGAAGCCGCGGCAGGTTGCACTGGCAACCCGTCCAGCTTATTCCGCAGCACCGTCGACTGGTTCAGCAAGTCGCGATAAACCGAGTGCCGCGCTAGCAAACTTTGACGTTGCTTGAGGGCTTCGGGGTTTAAGAATTGAGAATCGCCCTGCAGCACCCAACGCAGCGACAGTAAACGCCCCCCCAAAGGAAGATCTGCATAGAAACGATGGCGGCGAATTTGATCGGCGACTTCGACGGCACGGTCAACCTGTTTGCGATTGAGCAAGATTTCAAACCAGCGCTCCAGCGCGGCCACATGCGGCGTCATCAGAAACGCGATGGCGTCCATCGGCTGTGTCTTCCAAAGCAGCTGATCGGGATCCTGCAACAATTTCGAATAAAGCAAATCTGCCTGTTTCTCGGTCAGCGATTTGTTAATGAACATCGTGTCGGCCAATTGCAACCGAAACAGCGCCGGAGATTTGGCGGCCAGACCTTTGAGAGCCGCCTGCAGCGACGACAAACCACCGCGCGAATCGCCGTTGATAAATCGGTTGACTGCGGTCAGGTAATGTAGTTTTGGAGACAAGAGCGTTTGAGCAATATTGTTGCGATTGGTCATCAAATTGCTGGCTCGATTGAGCGCTTGAGCCGATGCTGCGGCGTCGCCGGCCTCAGAAGCGCACTCTGCGATTAATACCGCCAGAGAAGCTTCTAACATTTGCGTGCGTTCGCGCTGAGCCCAAACGAGCGCCGGCTGAAGTGAAGGCAACACCGATCGCTGAGTCATCAGATGAGCTTTGGTGGCAAGTTCGAATCCTTCTTCGATCACGTCGGGTTGATTGAAGTAGGCGCCTGAGTAAGTGGCCTCCAGGGCAAATTTCAGCGCATCGGCGGGTCTCTCTTTGACGATGCCCAGATGGGCAAGTTCCGCCAGCGCCAACGGTGTCAGAGGATGATCCAAACCACCGGTAAACTGCAGTGATGCACTCAGCATCTTTGCCGCTTTATCGTGTTCACCGACGGCGGACAATGTCATCCCGTACACGACGCCATTGAAAGCACCCATCAACGTCCCGTTTCCAGATCCGGCTTTCTTGAGACTATTTGCCAACCTGATCGCGAATGGATCATAACGCCCCGTCGCGCCGGAGATCTGCCGGCGACGATGGACGGCGAGCGCCGTGCACCGTAACACCTCAGCAACGTTGACTTGGCGGAGCTCTGATGGATCGAAAATCGCGCCCTGTTCAAGTGCGATTCCCGCGGCCAACTGCTTTCTAAGAACCGAAATGGTGTCCGGCACATTCGAAATTTTGCCGTTCCGCTGAGACTGCCCCCACGAAACGCGCGCTTTTTGGACCGCAGCGGTATCCGTTTGGATGATGCCGGGCAACCGAATGTTCGCTTGCCATCGTTGCCCCTCCAGTCCCAGGTAAAGCGTTAGCGCATCGTTGTACATTTGCAACGCGGTCTGATGGTCGCCCACGCGATAATGGCATTCACCGATCATCGTGAGGATACACACGGAGTCCAAATAGCGGGCATCACCCACGCGAAACGCCGAACGATATTCAGAGTTGAAACGACGTAGCGCCGCTTTGAAATCACCCTCGTACAGTGGTGCGAATCCGATGTAGTAACCGCGATGAGGCAGTTGCTGCCCCTGCCCTTGAACCACCGTCGGGGCAGCAGCACTGTGGATCAGCGTCACGATCGAGGCGAGAAAGATTGAAAGCCAAATTTTCATGTCGCAGGTCCGCTCACTCAATTGGTTTTGACGCTTTGATGATAGCTGTTGGACGCTCTCTAGTTAACTTCTTCGACAGGTTATTAGTCACACATTGCCAAAATGGCGTGAGCTGATCGCTTCAGAGGGGGATGATTGGTTACCGCTACATCACCGCTACATCCAAAACCACTGAAGAATTAAAGCGCCGACGTCCTAAGGCTGGGGGCGCGCAAGGTTCTCGACTCGGAGAGCCGAGTTACGTAAAACGACTCTCGGTGTGGTTTACCTCACAGCCGCTAGCATCTATCTACAGCTCAAAAAGTCGCACAGTGCGTTCCCCAAACCACCGAAAGCAGCGTGAGTTACCATGAGTTTCAATTTAGGCGGTCTGTAACGATTTATATTCGAAAATGTCAAAGTTCAGCGGTTGTAGCGACGATAAAAGCTTTGTCGGTCGTTCCGGGGATGCGATGCAGGTGCATCGCGTCAGTTACCAACGACTTTAAAACGCGGAACTACTCAACCCCCTTTTAACGTTCAACGAAAACGTTCCATGAAAACTAATTACCTAAATATCGTATTAATCGCTTCCGCTTGTGCGGCAGGCTGCGTTTTCACAGGCTGCCAGGTCAGCGTTGCGGGACAGAATTTGCCAAGCGCTTACTTTTTGGAAGACGATTTGCAGTACTTCCCAAAAGGTCCTGAGTTCAAGCTCTCGCGTGAAGCAGCGGCCCAAAAAGAGGCTCGCGCCGAAGCAGCAGCAAATCGCTAAAGAGCTCCAATACGATCGCCAGGCACACGAACTTATGCCGGCTACATTTTGCTATAAAACTTCCGATCCTCCTGTCGCATCACGGACAAAAGCTCCGTGGGCTGCAAGCGCGGATCGGTTTTCGTTAGTCGCAGCAACGTCTTGACGATTTTGTCGATACCAACTTCGTCCGCCCAAAACAGCAAACCGCCTCGGTGCTGGGGGAACGAAAGTCCATGGATGAACGCTAATTCAATATCGCGAAAATCATTCACGCCTTCTTCTTCGATGATCCGCGTCGCCTCCAGCACAACCGGAGCCAGTATCTGCAGCGCGATATCCGAATTAGAGAGCTTTTCGATCTCCGGCGCGACCTCAGATTTTTGGTACTTTGACACGATCTCGTCTAACCCCGGATCAACGATCGGGTCAGCCCGGTGATCGGGATAGATGTAAAATCCAATCAACGTCTTGCGGCCCAAGCGATTGTGTTTCACCAGTTTGGGCATAATCGGCAGCAGACTGACGCAGCTCAACCCGTGCTCCCACATCACTCGGCCCGCGTACATGCACGTATCGGTGCCAATGATGTCGATGATCTGAAACGGGCCCGCGCGGAAACCGAACTCGACCATGGCCTCGTCGATGCGCGAAATGGTGAGTCCTTCTACCAGCAAACGCAGCGCTTGATTCAACATCGCTGACAACAATCGGTTGACGACAAAACCGGGTCCATCATTGATCGCGATCGGCATCTTCTGCAGCTGCCGAATAAATCCAACCGCATCGGCGATGGTTTGTTCGGAACTCTCGGGACCGGCAACCACTTCCACCAGCGACATGACTTCGGGGTGACAGAAATGAATTCCGCAAAAACGTTCTGGCGACTGGAAATGCGCGGCCATTACTTCGATCGGTATTGAAGAAGTATTGGACGCGATTAAAACCCCGTCGCGCGTGGCGGCTTGGATCTTGGCGTGCACCGAGGCTTTGACGGAGATCGTTTCGACGACCGCTTCGATCACTAGATCAGCATCCGCCAAACAGGCGTAGTCCTCTGATATTACCAACTGCCGCTGAGCGGGCACGGTGAATTCCGGCGGCGACAGCTCGGATCGTGCGATGGCGATCGCGTTTTGCGAAGCGTCAACCAACGCCACGTCGATCCCCGTTGAAAGCGCAACATGCGCGATCGACCGGCCCATCACGCCAGCCCCGACGAT
>CALDEW010000450.1 GCA_937942355.1 uncultured Pirellulaceae bacterium
GATCGGGCGCAAAATTCGTCCTCCATTGCGTGCCCGACTGAGCCGACGATTCGCTGGCGTTGCCGTCAGCAGCGAAATAGCCCGGCACGACGTAGGTCGTTCCGTCGGCGTGGGTGAATTTGGTCTCCATCCGAATGTCAAGAAACGGATTGGGTTGGTTGTCATGTTCATTAGCTAAAGGACCGTTCATTGTAAGGCTGACTTTGTGCCACTGCTTCAGCTCGCCACTGACGGTGACCGCCCCATCACCATCGGGCTGACGAGGCTGAGCCAACGGCTGCTGACTGACGGGGGTGGTCGGACTGGTCGAACGATCGCGCCGGTCGGCCTTCTCGTCAGACGCCGCTTTTGCTGCCTTACCTTGGGCCGCTTGTGCTTTGTGATTTTCTTTCTTGGCCGGTTTCACCGGAACTGCTGGGGCATCGACCAACTTAAACGCTGGCAAATCAGTCGCGTTGCTGGTCGACACAGGTCCGCTGTCCGCCGGGCGGTGGAAATCCCGATCGCGCGTCATCAGCCATTTGTCAAACTCAAAACCATCTTCGCGCATTGAAAAATGAATCGTGTGAATACCGGGAGTTGCAACATCCAGAAATATTTGATGGGGCACGCCACAATGGACTTTTGCCGTACGTTGCTTACTCTCCCACCACCATTGGTGCTTTCCTTCACACCATTGCAATCGCTTGCCGCTTTCAGGCCACGTCCCATCGATGCCGACATGCAGACCGTTGTCTTCGCTGCCAGTGGAGTAGGCGCGTACCCAAACGTAGTACCTCCCAACGTTAGTAAAATTGACGTTGTACGAAACGACCGCCGCTTTGCCGGGTTCGTTCGTAAAGTTAACGCCCGGGACGAGCTTGTGCCCATGATTTCGGCGTGTGTCGGGAAGAATTTCGAGATACGCTCCGTTACTCGCGCCGCCAACGTGAGCCGGATCGCCGTCGGGTTCAAAATTGGGAGTCTCGTCAGCGTTGGTCAAGTAAAACGCGCGAACGTCTTTCACCTCTTGCTTAAAAAAATGTTCGGCTTCAACCGCAACCATGCCATCGACTTCATTAAAGTGAGTCGAAGATTCAACGATTGGGTCCGAAGAACCCTCAGCATTGGCGACTTGGGCCCAACATAAATTTGTCAAACAGCCTGCCAATAGCAGCACCACAGCACTTGCTTTTGACGAAACAAAATTGTTGATCGCGTTTTTCATTTTTCTATATGTACTTTTTATTGAAGACGAAGATTGGAAGACAGCTCCACAAGTGTCCTCCCTATGGCTAACCCAAGTTAACACATCGTAGCCGTAATAGACTACTTTGTTTCAAAAGCAGTCTTAAATGCCGCAGAATGACAAAGGTGTCAACTTAGTCGGGCTGTTTGACAGAACCGGCCAAATGAGTGACAACTACGGCTCCCACTACTCACCTCCATCCTAGGAATCTCGATGTCCACAGCTTCTCCCCCCACGGACTGGGTGCGCACGGTGCGCGCGAAACTAAAAGAAGCCGATCAAGACTTCCACAAAGTCAAACCGCTGATTTATTGGCGAGACATGATTCTGAGCGGAGTAATTGCCTATGCTTCGGCGGCATTATTTATGACCGCTGAGCCATTCTCGCTGTGGCAGTTAGTCGGATACGTGATGGCTTCGTTCTGGCTGTATCGCGTCGGTTCGCTCGTCCATGAGGTGGCCCATCTGGGCGGGCACGAGCAAACGTCGTTTAAAGTTGCTTGGAATCTGTTGATCGGAATCCCCACGCTAACTCCATCAACCTTCTTCACCGGCCACCATCGCGATCATCATTCCCAGAAAGTCTACGGAACTCCGGAAGACCCTGAGTATGTGGTCAACGTCTGCCCAAGGGGTAGCGTCTGCAACTTGATCCTTTACTTTCTGTTTGTTGCCGCATTTCCGTTGGTCGTGTTTTTGAGATTCTTATTGGCACCGCTGACGTTTGTGACACCCCAAGTCCGGAATTTCACGCTACGTCATTTATCGGCGTTCACTTTTAACTACAAATACCAGCGTCCTCTTGGTTCCATCAACCGGAAGACGTTTGCGTGGCTGGAACTTGCGTGCTTCCTTCGCGCCTTAATTATCCCACTGGCGATTGTGATCGGGCTACGGGAGTGGACGCATATGTTAATGCTGTATTCTTTGGGCGCTACAGTCGTCATCATGAACCAGCTCCGCCAGCTTGCCGATCATCACTTCGAAGGCGATGGAGATCGTTTGAGCGTATCGGAGCACATTATGGATTCCTGTAATTACGTTGGTCGGGATCCGTTAACGTGGTTGTTCTTTCCGTTTGCCATTCAATATCACGCGCTGCATCACATGTTCCCGTCTCTGCCCTATCACAATCTGGCCTTTGCTCACAACTACCTCATGGAAGAGCTCCCGGCAGATTCACCCTACCGAGAACTAGTCCAACCCGGTTGGTGGTCAGTGGCGGTGAAAATGTTGCGAACTTGAACCTTCAAACGGCACCGTTTTAAACATAATGGCACGCCGCCAGTCGCAGGTCACGTTTGATTAGACGCCAACGCTCTCCGGCAGATCTGGTTCCCTCAACGCAATATTGACCGCAACGCGTTCTGTGACAAGCACCGATGGAGCTTGCTGGCTTCGGCGGAGCGCAAAAAAAAGCAAAGCAGAAAACTGCTTTGCTTTTTTGATTTGGAAAGCTCTTAGCTTTCGCCAGCAATGAAATCACGACTGGCTTTTCTGGTTTTCAAACGTTTCATCTCTCATCAACGCAATTACTTGCGACGACGAGTTGCTCCAGCAAGACCAATCAATCCCAACAGAGCTATGCTTGATGGCTCAGGAATAGCAGCAGCAGTAAAGGTTCCAAAAGGAACAGCTGCATTAGTTCCAGCCGCGTCTAATCCATCTAGAGAATTTGGTTCAGTGATTGTCCATTCGGAGGCATCGAATGTTGTACTTGGACCTGTGTTGTCGACACGGTAAGCCCAAGAATCGAGAATGTCAGTAGTCGTTCCCGTGTTGTCGACCCCGTCACTACCGCTCCAAACATCATGCAATACGCCGTTCTCGTAAATATATAAATCATCGTCGCCGTTGTGGCCTACGTCACCTGTGATCAGATCTGGCGCAAACCCAAATACTGAAGTAAAGTTCGGTGCTTCACTTGCTACGTAGTAGTAATCGCCGGCCAGAAGCGAACCTGAAAACGCAGTTTCCACAACACCGGCGCTGGAGCCCGCGTTACTGACTAACTCAACTCCATAGATGCTGAGATCCGGGATATCCGCAGTCGCGTATAGCTCGATCGCTTTCGGTGTTCCGTTAGTAAGCGGACCGTCAAGAATACCGGTAAGAATCAAATCCGCGGAAGCAGTTCCAGCCATCACGAATGCGGCCAGCACAGCAAAACCAAGTTTCTTTATCATCATCTTCTCCAAGTTGTAACGTTTATGAAAACCATTAAAGGGGCACGTCGGCGGCTTGAACACGGATACGATCTAAGCAATTCTCATCGACTCGATTCGATTGAACCTTTTACGCTCCACACTTTTCTTCAAATTCGCAAATCAAACACTTTGACGCTATCTAAATGGTAAAATGGTAAAAGGGTTTTTGTTGATTACAATGATGAATTTGATGCATGAAGGAATATTAACACGCCATCATAGTGAAACTGGACAGTATATTTCTCAATCCCCTGTTTCAGCGGAGAATAAGTCAACCTAAATCGCCTTCAATGTCAGCGACAAGCATATTCCCTATTTAATTCACCCAACAGTTGCTTAAGTCGAGCGCAACTTAGCTTCAAATATTAATATTCTTTTCATTCATCGAGGCAGGCTTTGAAGCAAAAATCATTGCCCAAACCCGCGTTTGCGAAACAGCGCCCCTGCGTCCAAATCTCTGCCGCGAAAATCTTTGAAAGCTTCGGCTGGATCGCGAGTGTCTCCGATGGAGAACACTGTATTCAGTAATCGTTGCGCGGTTTCTTTGTCGTAAAAACTACCGGCCGATTCGAAAGCCTCCGCCGCATCGGCCGTTAGCGCTTCGGCCCAAACGTAACTATAATAGCCGGCCGAGTAACTGTCGCCGGCAAAGACGTGACTGAAATGTGGCGTGCGGTGACGCATCACGATTTCCTCAGGCATCCTCAGTTCTGCCAACGTCGTACGTTCGAATTCGTCTGGATCAATGTTCTCACCTCCCGCCAAGTGCAATTTCATATCAATCAAAGCACTGGCCATGTACTCGACCGTCGCGAAGCCTTGGTTAAAACTGGCAGCAGCTTCAATGCGATCGCGCAGCTCTTCCGGCAGCGGTTGTCCCGTTTCAACATGCACCGCGTACTTGGCCAGCATTTGGGGCGTCGACAACCAACTCTCGTATAACTGCGACGGGAATTCGACAAAATCTCGAGCCACCGATGTTCCTGACTGTGAGGGGTACTCGCACTGACTGCACAGCCCGTGCAGCGCGTGCCCGAACTCGTGAAACAGCGTGACCGCATCGTCCCAAGAAATCAAAACGGGCTCTCCAGGTTTGCCTTTGATGAAATTTGAATTGTTGGAAACCAAAGGGGTAATCGCTGTCCCCATATTGCTTTGTTCACGATAGTCCGTCATCCATGCGCCACTGCGCTTACCGGTCCGCGCGAAGGGATCGAAATACCACAGCCCGACAAACTGGCCGCCCCGGTTCACTTCCCATACCCGCACATCTGGATGGAAAACGGGAACATTGTCCACTTCTTGAAACTCAAGACCGAAAACTTCTCCCGCCGACCACATCATCCCCTCACGCAATTTCTCAAGCTGCAGATAGGGCTTCACTTCGTTGAAATCGAGGTCATATTTCTCTTTGCGAACCTTCTCCGCGTAATAGCGATAGTCCCACGCTTGGATTGTGATATCCGCGTTTTCGCGATCGGCCACCGCCTGCATCGCCGCCACTTCTTCCTTGACACGTGCGACCGCTTTGGGCCAAATGCTGAGCATCAACTGCATTGCATTTTCGGGCGTTTTGGCCATCTGGGGTTCCAACCGCCAGTGAGCATGCGTCGCATACCCCAAAAGTTGCGCACGTTGAGCTCTCAATTTCAGGATGGCCGTGATGATTTCGTTGTTATCGTTTTCGCCGCCATCATCACAACGCCCGTAGTAGGCCCGCCACACTTTTTCGCGCAGGCTCCGGTCATCGGCATAAGTTAACACCGGCTCCATTGACGACCGTGTGTTACTGATGATCCATTTAGCTTTTACAGATTCATCGTCCTGCCCGTCTCCTGCAACCGCCAAACCATCAACAACGCTCTTTGGCAGACCCGCCAACTGCGCCTCATCCTCGATCTCGATCGTGCGTTCTTCTTCGGCCAACACGTTTTGGCTAAAGCGCGTGAACAGACCCGCCAATTCAATATTGATCGCTGACAATTGTTTTTTCTGGGCTTCGTTCAACCGAGCTCCCTGACGGACGAAGCTTTTGTAGATCTTTTCAACCAAACGCTTCTGCGCCTCCGACCAATCCGGTGACGCTTGCTTGTACACAGCTTCCACACGCGCAAACAGTTCCGCATTCTGGGTGATGGCGTCGTGGTGTTTGGTCAGCTTGGGTTCGATCGCCGCTTCGATATCCGACATCGGTCCCACGTTCAGATTCGACGTATGGACGTAGTAGATTGACGCCAACCTCTCAAGCGTTTGCCCCGACTTCTCAAGCGCGACAATGGTATTCGCAAAATCGGGTTCGGCCGGATTACTGGTAATCGCTTCGACCTCTTCGATCTCCAGCGCCATCGCGGCCTCAAACGCCGCTTCAAAATCGTTGGGATCCACCGAACGCCACGGCGGCACTCCGCCATAGGGTCCTCGCCAATTCTGCAACAAAACTTGGTGGGCAGTTTGGTTCTCAACAGTCTGATTCACGGCAGATTTTCCCAATGGATCCTCCTTAATTTGGCTTGGCACAGGGGGCTGGAGTAACGTTTTCGCAATACAAGGAAGACCATTTAGCGCGGAGGTAACAATCACGGCACCAGCAAATAGTCTTATTTTCGACGAGGCACTAAAATCTCTAATCACGATTCACTCACGTGCTTAATTTCTTGGGGAGATTCGAAAAATCCCCCTACGATGGTTCACTTTTGTTTTGAAGTGATGGGGAAACCGTGGTTTCTCTGATCACTGTTAACTTGCTTCGTAAGTTTACAGTTTAAGGCAATAAGCAGGTAGCAGGCCCGATCTGCTAATTCTTCCTCCCTGATAAATTTACTTCTGACTGCAAATGTCGACACGCGATCCCATCGAAAAATACCGCCCGGACTTTTATTTGGTGCTGATTAAAAAACCAGATGGCTGGAGGCCCAAAAACCACTTTGAAGTTCCCAAATACGGCCAAGTCATTTCCCGATCTGTGGTTGCCAGTTACTCCGAGGCCCACGACGACCTGGTACGCTGCAATCGACTCTCGCTTCAAAAAGGGCTCGACACTTGGGCCGTGATCGAAGAAGCGCCGCGCGATCAACCTTAACCTATTGCCATGTTCCAATTTAGATTCGGGGTTGGAGGTAGTGGATGAGGCAACGAGTCCTGCCCCTCCTCTACCTTTTGATTCACCCTCCCTATAACGCATCGTTCAATCCAGCTGCAGGATTCGTGGCCTCATCCCCTACCCAAAACTTGAAACGTAACGCGACACTAGGACTGGACGAAAACTGCTAGCAACGGCGAGTGCCGAACATACGGCGACTGCGCTCCATGCAGTGAACGCAACCACTGCGTAAATTTTGCGGGTGCGACAGCGGCCGGATGAATCCAAGCGGTTCGGTGCCTGCTGTGCGCCCGTTTATCTTAATTCCCCGCCAATCAGGAAGGCTTGGGATAGCTCAAGCGGTGGTCTGGGAAGAGCATCCGAAGTCAATCGACTAACAAAAGATGTATTACTCAAATCCCAACTCCGAGCCATCCGCCTTCGGCCCTTGCATGAAAAGGCCAAAAATCCCCTCAGGTTTACCTAGCCGGACTTTCTCGCCCAATGCCTTCAAAAGTTTCATCAGACAAAACAAAACGCAAGCGCGTTGCAAGATTCGATAACAAGAGAGCGATTGTTGCAGGATATGGAGATCCTTCGCTTACTGAACCATCGCATTCCAACTGGACTCTCAGTAAGCAACTTCTTCTAAAACTCAATTTTGGTTGCCACTAAACCACGGATCGGATTCCGTCGGTGGCAAACAAAAAAATGGGCTCAGCGATCGATTCCCTAACCTTGCCTTCTCTTTCCGATCCTTCACCCGCTAGGAATAACGTCGTGCTGCAGCCAAACTCCAATAACCACTCGCTTTTCCAATCCGTTTTTGAGGCACTGGAAGATCGCATCCTGTTTGACGGTGTGCCTGATGCAACCTTTGTGTTGCCCGAAGCAGATGTTGCCCAGCCGGCACCGGCTCAAACGCAATCTCAGCAAGCTGACGCAATCGATCTGCCAAGAGAGCTGATTGTCATCGACAGTGGCGTTGAGGATGTCGAAACGCTGCTGGCGGGAATCATCGATAGCAAACCCGACACCGCTTTAGAGATTCGGATTCTGGATGCCAACAGTGATGGTGTTCAGCAGATCACGGACATTTTGGCCGCCAGCGAAAGTCAGTACGACGCGATCCACATTCTGTCTCACGGCAGCGAAGGTGAAGTATCTCTGGGGAATACCGCGCTTACTGCAGACAACGCTTCTCAATACGCTGACCAACTTGCCTCTTGGGCAGACGCGCTCACCGAGGACGCGGATCTTCTGTTCTACGGATGTGACTTGGCGGGCAATGCCGAAGGCGAGCAATTCATTGAGTCGATCAGCGCGATCACCGGTGCGGACGTGGCGGCGTCGGATGACTTGACCGGAGCGGCGGAATTGGGCGGCGACTGGGAAC
Organism: uncultured Pirellulaceae bacterium; assembly: GCA_937942355.1. Taxonomy (GTDB): domain Bacteria; phylum Planctomycetota; class Planctomycetia; order Pirellulales; family Pirellulaceae; genus Mariniblastus. Next base: position 7,911 of record CALDEW010000450.1, read on the forward strand.
TCGAGGTCAACGTCGGAACCATTGAAGCGCGCTCTCTAGAGGCTCATAACTGGGATGGGACTCTCAATGTCGTGACACCAACATTTGTCGCTACCAATGCCGACAGCCAGAACATCGCGGGAGTTGATGATCCGGCGGATACCGCCAATGGAGTGATCAACCAGCTCAATGGTGCCGGTACTGATGGCTTCGTCTACGACTCAACCGCAGCGAACGGTGTGCCCAATCCGACCTTTGAGTATTCCCTGACCATTGCGCCGGGGCAGACGGTCAACGGTTTTGAACTCTATGGCACCGTAG
>CALDEW010000451.1 GCA_937942355.1 uncultured Pirellulaceae bacterium
GGCAATCGAAAGAAAGCAGGGCGTTATCGCCGCGATGTGCGGAGGCGAAGATGTGCTTGAGCACCTCGGATTTGAATATGAGCTCTCCCAAGCGAACGAGCTTGAGGGGTTCGAAGTCTACTCGGCCGAGGGCGTCGTAACGGCGACCGAGCCCCAGTTCGCGGAACGGTTCGCTGATGCATTACTCGACGCGATCCAACGTGATCAGTCCGAGTCCGAACAACCTCCGCCCGCGCCAGCGGAGAGCCCGGAGAGCTGACGACCACTCCGCCGCAGCGTGACGCTGGGATAGATCTCCAAGCGTTCCGCACTTCTTTTTTCAAAAACCAAGTTGAACTTTGCGATATCGGTGCGCCTTGATTTAAGCGCACTCCCATTGTCTGACTCTCTTTTCCACTACCAACCTTTACAGATTTTCCACAGAAACTTTTACAGAAATTTAGGTGACACGATGAACAACAACCCACCAAACGAAACGAAAAAAAGAACGATCCGAAACAGGATTGGCTGGATCAGTTTGATGCTACTTTCGATCCTCTGTCTTCAACAACCGCCGGCTCGCGGTCAAATGCACGTGGGAACCAACCTCGATGGCATCGCCGATTGGGGAGCAACCCAGTTCGCCGACGTTATGAAACACCAGCGCGACTGGATGACGCGTAACGCCGACGGATCGGGGGACTGGGATACGGACTTCAACCAACGGGTCCCGCGCGACCGAAACGGCTGGCCTACGGTGATCCCCTTCGATCCCGGCAACGGCGAACCACCTCAGATCGTGCATACCATTTTTCCCGTGCGCGGGCCCGGCAACTATCGGTTGATCGTTCAAGGAAAAGGAAGCATTGAATTCATCGCCTCCGAAGGGCTGCTGGATCCCACCAACCCGTTCAATAATTCTGTCAGCATTGAACTGACTGGGGGCCGGAGAACGTTGAATCTGAAGATCCATGATTCACCCTTCGGCAATGGTGTGGGAACAATCGCGTTGGAATATCACCGCAGCGATGCCTCGGATCCGATACGTGACATGCGGCTGGTGACGCCTGGCCATGTTGGAACTCATTGGTCCAAACCGTTCCTGCCGTCCTACACGGACAATCTTGCGATGTTCTCAAACCTGCGGTTCATGGACTGGGGCAACACTAACGGCAACTCAATTAAGCACTGGCGCAACCGAACTCGGCGGGCCACCAACACCCAAGCCGGCAGCAACGGCGTCGCGCTCGAGTTCATGATCCAGTTGGCCAACCAGCAAAATCAAGACATGTGGATGTGCATTCCAGCCAACGCTGACGATCGCTTCGTGCGGCTTACCGCGTACGTGATAAAACGTCGACTTCGAAGAAACCGCAAAGTGTTTGTGGAATACTCCAACGAAACATGGAACAGCATCTTTCCGCAAACGGCTTTCGTCCAAGAACAGGGCCTGCAACTGGGGCTCTCTAACGATCCTTGGGAAGCCGGACAGATGTTTGTTGCCAAACGATCGGCAGAAATTTGGAAGATCTTTGAAAAGGAATTTGGCACCACCGCCGCCGATCGGTTGGTCAAGGTCATGGCCAGTCATTCTGAAAACGTCAGCCTTTCGACCGCGCGGCTGGATCATCTGGAGAATCCCGTCATCAACCCCGACGGCATTCGCGCCGACGCGATTTCGATCGCTCCTTACTTCGGCGGCAGCGTTGCTCAGGAACTGGTCACCGAAGGTATCGTCGATTCGGTTACGCCTGCGGAAATTGTGGATCGAGCCCTGGATGACATGCGTAATTCGGCGACCGAGAGTGTCGCGGTGCATCAAATGATCGCCCAAGAGTATGACCTGTGGTTGGTGCTGTACGAAGGTGGACAACATCTGGTCGGCGGTTTTGAAGACTTTGGTAACCAAGCCCTGACCGACAAATTGAACGCCGCCAACAGGCATCCCAGCATGTACGACGTTTACTATGAATACCTCAACATGCTCAACGATCATGAGGTCGTCTTGTTCAGCAATTTCAGTTATGTCTACAGACCTTCGCAGTTCGGTTCGTGGGGAATTCTGGAAGACCAAGACCAACCAATCCAAGAGGCTCCCAAGTTCGAAGCGATCTCAGACTGGATTTTGTCTAACCCCGCAGCCAACGTCCCTCCGGTGTCTCGACCGGGCGACGACCTAGCAACCGTCGACGCCGATGGAGATGGTTTTGAAAGGGTCTTTCTTGATGGGTCTCCGTCGCGCGACTTCGATGGAAAAATCACATCCTATGTCTGGTCCATCGACGGTGAAACAATTCTCCGTTCCGCCACCGGGACAGTCAAACTTCCTCAGGACAGCCACGAAATTACGCTGACCGTCACTGATGATGCCGGCGCGTCCACTGCCCGCACGATCAACGTCACCATCGCTCCGGTGTCGGCGACGAAAGTTTTGGTCCAATCCGATTTCCAAGGGAATGCGCCCGCAACCAACACGCCGTGGAAATCGACATCGCAACTGGGTGACAATGTCACCTTCGGCGGATGGGAGATCGGAAGCGGACTCAGCGCCGCCGCGGTCGCCAACGGATTTGGTTTCTCCGGAGACTATACCGCTGATCCGCGTACGCTCGCCGAAGCGATTTCCAACGACGAATATGTCGGTTTCGAAGTCGCGCCCGAGTCGGGCTACGAACTTGATTTGCGCGGAGCCACGTTGACATTCACGATCGAACGTCTGTCTTACCACGCCCCTCGCCGCTTGATTGTGTTTTCCAGCGTCGATGGTTTTGCGGAGGCCAACTCCGTATTCTCCTCGCGCAGGATCGAACAAGAGTCGCCGGTGGAATTGAGTTTGACGCTGCCGTTTGAAGGCTATCGCACCGACGCACCGGTCGAGTTTCGGATCTACGTCGCCGATGGGCAGTGGTCTGGACACGAGGTCCGTTTGAACTCGTTCAAGCTCAACGGGGCCGCAGCGCGATCAACGAACTCGCCTCTGGAGCGGCTGCTGAGAATGATCCCTTAAATCTCCTCTTTGGCAAAGAACCTAAAACGCGCGCTCAATGGTCAAACCATCGAGCGCGCGTTTTCTTGTCTACCGGACGTGATCCGATCCTTGCCGCTCTAACGCTCCGCCGGTTTCACCTCGATCTCAACACTGCCGGAATGGCTATTGAACTCGGGAGCGTACATGCACTGAAGTTCTGCGATGCCTGTTTGGTACTTACCAGCGTGCTGAACGCGCACCGACGATTCGAACACGTAGGTTCCTTTGCGAAGGTAATCAATGAAAAAGTGCGAAGCGGTGTCCTTGGTCGATTCGTAATACCACAGTCCGTCTTGGTTGCGATACCGTGAAAGCACATTCACCGGTTCGGTGCCGCTGCCTCGGTAGTCCTTCAGATGCACAAACTCCATGTCACGATCGACTCGGATTTCGACGCGTGTCACCAGTTCATCACCGATCTCGACCGGGCCGGTGACGGGTGAAATCTCCGGCCCATCATCGGTGTTCTTTTTGATGAACAGACTCTTCTTCAACGTCAGCGGCGTTCCCTCATAGGGTTCGATCTTGGAAACGTCCTCCAGATACCGCCAATGCACGCTGCCCCATGCGATTCCGTCATCCGATTTCGCGACTTCGATCGTTTTCTGATTGGAGTTAATATCACCGCCGGCGAACTTTTCTTGGAAGAAACCTGTTCCCGCCTCGACGTCATCGGGTTGAATTTTCTCCCCGCCGATCTTGACCGAAACCAATTTTGAAGACGCCAGATTATCGGCACCACGCAGCAGCAACGCGTAAACGGCATCGGCGGTTGACTTCGTCGTCTTCCAAGCCTGCGTTTGCTTCTGCTTGAGCAACCAAATCTTGCACTCCTCAACCGAATCGGCATCGCCAAGCACTTCATCGTAAGCTTCGATCAACAACGCCTGCGTTTCGATTGGGGCTTGGTACCAAAACCAAAAACTATCGCTCTGCGTCCAGTATTGGCCAAGCTCATCATCACGCAACGAACGTTCGGTCAACGACTTCATCACGGCCTGTGCGGTTGCCTCATCGTTCAAACGCTTCATGGCGATTGCAATATGAGCATGCGATTGACGAGATCCAAGCTTTGGCCAATAGGTTTTGGCTTGCCCTACAAAATAGTCGAACGCCACCCGATTCTGATCGGCGACGGCTTGGTCCTTGAGAAAGAACGTGCGGCCATAGAGATACATTGCAATCGAATAATTAAGATTGTTCCCATCCAAAAGGTCGTTATTCTTCAGCCGCTGGTAACGACGTGTGATATCGCCATCCAAATAATTCAGGGCTCGAATCGCCGATTGAACATCGACTTCCACGCCCAGTTTTCTCAATCGGCCAAATCCGGTCGTGATGTACCGCGTCAAATACTCATTGGGCGGGCCTCCTGAGAACCAGGGCCACGAACCGTTGCTCAATTGCATCTGAGCCAACCGATCAGTGGCCTTTTTGATTTCGCGGTTGATGCGATTGGCTTCAAACAACAGCCCCACATTTCGCCGAGCCTGCGATTCGTTTTTGCCGTCGAGTAGCCAAGGGGATTCGGCGATGGTCACGTTCCGGAGTTCATCGTTCTTCTCAAGCGGACTTTTGAGCGCATCGGTGCCACGCCATTGATCGAAGATCGTTTTGATGCGTGGGTTACTGTTGACGATTTTTTGCCCCAAAGCATTGGCGAACAAACGGTTGAACGTTTGTTCGCTGCATTGATGCGGGTACTCCATCAAATACGGCAGCGCCATCACCGCATACCATGACGGGTTGGAGGTCATCTGAACTGTCAGCGATTGATTCTTCAACGAATCGCTGCGATCCATTTTTTCCAGCTCTTCAAACGTGAACGTGCGCGATTGATTGCCTCGGATTGGCAGCGGCAACGATTCGGTGACCAAGATGCGTTTGGACAGCACTGGCAGCATGCCTTCTTCGCCATCGGAAACGGTGTCGCTGGCCCCGACGACTTTGTAAGTGATCGCGCCAACGTAGTCCGGCACGTTCAATTTCCAGTGGTAGGATCGCGATTGTTGGGCAGGGACTTCGAACGTCTTCTTTGAATCCGAATTCCCGAACGCTTCATCGACGCTGCTTTCGTCAAACGCGTTGTTCAACTGTAATTGAACGACGCCCGTTTGAGCTTTATCAGATTGATTGGTGACTTTGACGGAAAAGTACAATTGATCGCCTTCGCGCAGAAAACGCGGAGGATTGGGCTGCACCATCAGGTCCTTGCTGGTCGTCATTTCGTCGGTCAGCAGCGCCGTGCGAAGCTGCGCGTCATGCGACAGGCCGAGGAACTTCCACGTCGTCAGCGCTTCGGGCACCTCGAACTCGATCTTGATCCGCCCGTCTCCATCGGCGATCAGGTTAGGATAGAAGAACGCGGTTTCCTGCAGGTTCTTGCGAATGGAAACCTGAGTTAGATCCGGACCTGCGTCTCCTTCAGGCGCGTCTTCGCCTCCTTCAAAATTGCTTTCGATTCGGGCACCGGCTGATACCTCAGCTCCAGGTATTCCCTTTGCCATCCTTGACGACCGCGCTATTGGACCGCTCGTGGACAACTGGCTCAACGAAAAACTTTCCATTGCGGGCATCGCGTCATCCATTGCTCCCCCCATCACCATTCCGCCGCTCCTGTAATAACCAAAGGCGATTCTGGAGGAAAAGCGGCGATAGTCGACCCTTTGTGATCGCCAAGTTGGATTTTCGAAATGCCCCAACGTGTTGAAATAAATCGCCCGGTTGCTGAACTGTTGGTTTCGACGGAAGCCGTCCTGGTAAAAAGCTCCGATTCGATTGGCCCATTGGTGCGGGAC
>CALDEW010000452.1 GCA_937942355.1 uncultured Pirellulaceae bacterium
GGTTGCAAAATAGATGTGGGGTATAAAAGGACTCGTTGCCTCGTCCACTACTTCCTCAGCGCGTAAACATTGCCCAGCACGACGAATACAATTCCTAGGCCCGCTGATGCCGTCGGTCGATAGCTCTCAAAGGCAACAGAGATGGCGATCGCAACCAATGGAACCAGTACCAATGAATACGCGGACCGGTCGGGGCCAATTTTTCCCAGCAGTGTTAGGTACGCACTGAAAGCCACGATCGACCCAAAGATGGCTAGGTAAAGCAGTGATAAAACATAACCCACTGTAAGATCAAATCGTATGGGCTGGCCGGATGCGAGTGCGACGATCAGCATCAAGATCCCACCATATAGCATGCCGATCGCGGCGGTCGGAAGCACAGCCATTTCCTTTCGTTGATTATAGGCCGAGGCGATGTTGCCCAGCGATGCACAGGTTACGCCTCCGAGACAGATTCCGATCCCCATCCATGTTCGCCCTCCCGCCTGAGTCTGGGAAAGCTCGGGCCAGAAAATCAGCCCGGTTCCAAGCAAGCCAAAGACGGCGGCTAAGAGTATTTGGCGACGGACCGGATCACCCAGCAGGACCTTCGCAAACAAAACGTTAAAAAAGATCATCAGCGAAAACAAGAACGAGACCAGTCCGCTGGCGATGTGTTTTTCAGCTTCGTAGATGAACAAATAATTTGCGCCAAACAGAAACGTCGCTTGGCATAGGATCAAACCATGTTGTCTAAGAGGGAATTTTAGCGAGATCTTGCGCCAAAGACAAAACGCAACGAAGATGCTGCCCGCTAGAAGAAACCGGTAGGCAACAGAGTACGCCGCCGGCACGACACCTAACTGGAATGTAATTGCAAACCACGTTGATCCCCAAATCAGCGGAGGCAGCACGAACAATAGCAGCGGTGTGGACGACGAGTTTTGCATGTTTGTTTTTCAATCGAACCAATCGCATTGGTCGTACTATTTGCTTTGTTCTCTCCACAATCGCTTGTTTCGGATACAGATTTTAATAGCGGGATGCGGTTCGCGCAAAAAAAGATGCGTCTTGAGTACTCAAGACGCAATTTTTCTAATTTGATTCACCGTTTTGTCAAAACGACTGCAGGCGGTTGCCGTTTTATACGGCCAACATTTCCTGCAGCTTCGCCTTTGGAACGGCACCGACTTGGCGAGCGACAACTTCCCCGTCTTTAAAGACAAGGATCGTTGGTACCGCAGCGACGCCGTACTTCATTGCCAGTTCCATATTTTCTGTGACGTTGATCTTGCCAACCTTGGCGGTGCCCTCAGACTCCGTTGACAGTTCGTCAATAACAGGACTGAGCTCGCGGCACGGAGGGCAGCCTTCTGACCAAAAATCGACCAGTACGGGGGTTGATGATCCGATAACTTCGGCTTCGAAGTTGTCTTCGTTAAATTCGGCAGCCATTTGTTTTCCTTGAGGTAAAGAGGCTTTGGGGTTGAGTCTGTTTGCGACTTTATTTAGACGCATTGGGACAAAAATTCTTACGGCATTGTATAGCAAATTGTATCGAAGACCATCTCAGGCACAAATGGCAAAGCATTAACTCAATTTTTCGCTTGTTAGACTCTTCGGCAACCGGCGCCCCATGAAACTCACGTCGCTTCCCCATCAAGTCTCCACCGATAGAATCCTAAAGGAGAACTGGATCGAAAGGACTTCGTTGACGCTAACGGTATGCTTGGACCGCCCGATGAGACCAAGCTACTGGACCTTGTTAGCCGTTGGACGCAGACCCTCCGGTTCGTTGAGCCATGTTTTCCCAATGTTTCTTCTATTCGCTCTGCAACCCGCAGCTAGTGCAGCGTTACGACTTAATTTTGGGGTCGTTGATTAGGCCGCGAATCCTGCGGCTGCATTAAGCGATGCTTGAAAGGGTAAATCAAAGGGTAGAGGAGAGGCAGGACTCGTTGCCTCATCCACTACATCCAACCCTAAACTAAGTTGGAACACCCACTATCGCCTAAAACCTGCGAATAAAAGACCGTCGAAGTTGGTGCCCCTCTGTCACGGTCAGCCTAGGCAGGTTGAGCAACCCCGGAGAGGTAATCACAGCAAGCTTCAGCTGCACCGCGACCTTCACCAATGGCCCACACAACAAGACTCTGGCCCCGTCGGCAATCGCCGGCGGCGAAAATGCCTGGGACGTTGGTCGAGTAATCCTTGTCATTGGCTTCGATATTGCTGCGGCCATCGGTTTTGACGCCGAACTGCTCTGAGATCGAGGCTTCGGGCCCCAAGAAGCCAAGGGCCAAGAAAATCAGATCCGCTTCGATGGTGCGCTCCGTACCTTCCAATCGGGTAAAGGGAGCTCCTCCTTTTTGCGGTTTTGACCAATCTACTTCGACCGTCTTGAGTCCCGTCAAATTAAAATCTTTATCAGCGATGAATTCGACCGTTTCGACCGAAAACTGCCTTGGGTCTTTTCCAAACTTTGCTTTCGCTTCGGCGTGACCATAGTCCGTTCGGAAGATGACAGGCCACTGCGGCCATGGATTCGAATCGGCGCGTTCATTGGGAGGTCGTGAGACGATTTCCAAGTTGACTACGCTTTCGCATCCTTGACGGATGGAGGTTCCAATGCAGTCGGTACCTGTATCTCCGCCGCCAATGACAACCACTTTCTTGCCTTTGGCATTGATGTTTTTTCCATCTTTGGAAAGCAGGTGTTTTGTTGAGCCGTGCAAGAAATCCATCGCGAAGTGGATTCCTTCGATGGAGCGGCCGTGGATCTTAAGGTCACGCGGCTGAGTCGCGCCGACACAAAGAATGACCGCGTCAAAATCCGACTTCATCTGATCCGCAGTGATGTCAACGCCCACGTGGATGCCCGTTTTGAAGGTGATGCCTTCTTCGGCCAGTAAATCCAAACGGCGCTGAACGATGTCTTTGTCCAACTTCATGTTGGGGATGCCGTACATCAGCAAACCGCCGATCCGGTCATGCCGCTCGAAGACCGTAACCGTGTGACCTGCTTGGTTCAATTGATCGGCAGCGGCGAGTCCTGCGGGTCCTGAGCCAACGATGGCGACCGTTTTGCCAGACCGTTTCTCAACCAAACGCGGTTTGATCCAACCGTTTTCGAAGCCGCGATCCACAATCGAACGTTCGATGTTCTTAATGGTGACCGGTGGTTCATGAATGCCCAACACGCAAGAACCCTCGCAGGGAGCGGGGCAGACGCGTCCGGTGAATTCAGGGAAATTATTGGTGTGGTGCAAACGATCAAGCGCTTCCTGCCACTTGCCTTCATAGACCAGGTGATTCCATTCGGGAATAAGATTGTTGATAGGACAACCCGCCACCGATCGACCGATCATTTCGCCGGTGTGGCAGAAAGGTACTCCACAATCCATACAACGCGCGCCCTGCGTTTGCAGAGGTTCGTCTGTCAATTCGACCAGAAATTCGTCCCAGTCTTTCGTGCGTTCGACAGGATCGCGTTTTCCTTCATCGACGCGATCGAACTCCATAAATCCAGTTGGCTTACCCATTGGTTTTTCTCAATTTCAAATTTTTGTGGCAATAGAGGGCGTTGATTAGGCTTTCGCGGCGGCTTCAGCAGCACGCTGGCGAAGAATCTCGCGGTATTTTACGGGAATGACTTTCCTAAATTTCGGGAACGTATTGTTCCAGTCATCCAAGACCGATTTCGCGATTGCACTGCCGGTATAATTGGCGTGCTTGCTAATCATCTCCTTAAGTTCGGCGACGTCTTCGACGTTGCTCATATCTTCAAGTTCGACCATCTCGTGGTTGAGATTGGCGTTCAATTCATCATTGGGGTCCAGAACATAAGCGATGCCGCCGGACATGCCCGCAGCGAAATTCCGTCCGGTCTTGCCGAGGATAACGGCACGCCCCCCAGTCATGTATTCGCATCCGTGATCACCAATCCCCTCAACAACCGCTCTGGCACCGGAGTTTCGAACGGCAAAGCGTTCGGCGGCAACACCGCTGAAGTAGGCTTCACCTTCGGTCGCACCATAGAGGGCTACGTTTCCAATCAAGATGTTCTCGTCGGACTTAAACGTTGCAGTTTTGGGTGGGTAGATAATCAGCTTACCACCGGAAAGTCCCTTGCCGCAGTAATCGTTGGCATCGCCTTCGACGCGGATCGTGACTCCGCCAGCCAAAAAGGCACCGACGCTTTGACCGGCTGATCCGGTCAAACTGATGTCGATGGTATCTTCAGGCAAACCATCTGCTCCGTAGCATTTGGCGACGTGGTGGCTGAGAATCGTGCCGGCAGCCCTATCGGTGTTGACGATTTTGGAGACGATCTTGACCTTCTCACCGTTCTCCAAAGCCGGCTTGGCTTCTTTAACGAAGGTGCGATCGAGTACTTCTTCCAAAGCGTGGTCTTGGTCGATGGTGCAGAAAACTTCTGTGTCTTCGTAATAGCCAACGGCAGGTGCGAGAAGCCTGGAAAGGTCGATTCCCTGAGCTTTCCAGTGTCCGACTGCTTTGTCGGTGTCGAGGACTTCCACCTTTCCGACCATTTCGTTGATGGTTCGGAAACCAAGGCTGGCCATGATTTCGCGCGCTTCTTCGGCGACCATGAACAAGTAGTTGACCACGTGTTCGGGTTTGCCATTGAATTTCTTGCGTAGTTCTTTGTCCTGAGTAGCGATCCCGACGGGGCAAGTGTTGAGATGACACTTCCGCATCATGATGCACCCAAGTGTGATCAGAGGAGCGGTTGCGAATCCGTATTCTTCGGCTCCCAACAACGTTGCAATCACAACGTCGCGACCCGTCTTCAGTTGGCCGTCGGTTTGCAAACGAACGCGGCTGCGCAGATCGCTCATCACCAATGATTGGTGAGTTTCGGCGATGCCCAACTCCCACGGCATACCTGCGTGTTTGATGCTCGTCAGCGGTGAAGCTCCCGTTCCGCCACC
>CALDEW010000453.1 GCA_937942355.1 uncultured Pirellulaceae bacterium
TTTGGACGTTGGCTTCGTGGATAATTTGCTCCGCTCGAACGTTTGCTTCAATGGCTTGCCGTAACTGCGCCTGTCGGCTTGGTACGGCCTACTTGGTTCGGTACGACTTGCTTGATGTCTGCCACTAGTTTCGCGACAAGGTGTAGGCCGGACCGAGTCGACCGGATTAGGAAAACAGCATCTATATCTGTTCTGCCGGCCGGCGATGCGAACGCAGCCATGTTGAGAATTTGTTCGGCGCTGTTCCGGCGTTGCGGATGGTTAGACGTTGGCTTCGTGGATAATTTGCTCCGCTCGAACGTTTGCTTCAATGGCTTGCCGTAACTGCGCCTGTCGGCTTGGTACGGCCTACTTAGTTCGGTACGACCTACTTGATGTCGGCGACTAATTTCGCCACCAAGTTATCGTTCATCTCGTGACCGATCCATTGGATTTTTCCCTGGTGGTCGATGATGAAGATTGTGGGATAGCCCATCAGACCATAGCCTTGTTCGATCCTGGCACCGGAGTCGTCAAAGGAACGGAAATTTAGATCGTGCTCCTTCTGTGTCGCCAATCCTGCCGCGGGATCATTTGCGCAACAGACGCCCAGATAGCTAAAGGGATAATTTTCGTACTGCTTCACGAGCGACCGCCCGTGTTCAAACATCTTGATGCATGGAGGTCAGGTGGGGGACCAAAACTCAAGCAGAACGACGTTGCCCTTGTGCTCCCCCAACGTCATCGAATTTCCTTCAAGATCGGGGCCGGCGATATTCGGTGCCCGTAAACCTGGCTTGAGACCGTTGCGCGTGACTCCGCTGCGTGGCCCAGTGGAAGGATCGCAACCGGTTAGACTCAGGAAACCCGCTGCGGCGACAGCTGAGCCCGCCGACAGGGCCTTGAGAGCATTTCTTCTATTCATTTTTCTTTCTGGACGACTGAACATTAACGACTTCCGGGAACCACATTCTCAAATTCAAACAGAGCAAACAAAAAGTGGATGGTCAACACGCACAGCGTCGCCCACAAAATCGTCGACGTTACGCTGCGGCTGACGTCGGATGACGAGTACTTGGGAGAGAGGCCTTGGTAGTATGCAATCACTGCGATGCCAAAACCACTGCATAGTAATTTTGCCATTAACCACCAAAATCCGCGATAGAGATATTGTGCTGGCAACTCCAATCCACGGTGAAAATGGAAATGCCAGAAATTGGCTCCACGCTCGGGATGGGAATAAACAAACACGATCAAACTGATCGTCTTGGCGGCAATGAACGCGGCTCCGATCAGAAGCGGCGTCGCAATCAAAAACGTCCAAATAATGGGCGTCAAAAGGTAACTTCGAGGCGAGGTCCCAAACGTTTTCAAGGCATCAATCTGATTGCCATATTGGCGTCCGCCGATGTCCGAGGTAACGGCCGCTCCACAGCGCGCGGCGATCAAAACGCAGCCCAACACCGGGATGAAAATTCGATACGTCGCAAACCCTAACGCCGTTAGCAAATCCTCGACCAGCAACGGTTCGGTATAGTCGGTAAAGGGCAAGAACTTAAACGTAAAGTAGGTCGTGACAAAACCCGAGATCAATCCCGCGGCGATCAGGTAAAGAAACGCCGCAGGGCCTCCCACCATCAACAGGAAATGCCAGAAGAATCGAAATCCCCATTGAGGATTCTTCCAAGTTGGAATCAGACTGACGATACCCGTGCCAAAACGAAGAAACGAATTGGTCGTTGAAACGAAGAACTGGTTCAGCTTCCCTTGCACCATCCGCGCGACGGGATAGCTATCGACTTCTTCTTCGGATCGGACTTGCTGCGTCATCGGCAGCAGCATTCCTTCAATTGTGTGCCAGAGTTCCTTGGGGGTCTCGGTCAGTGATTTTTGGTCCGGGTCTAGCAAGAAAATACGGTCGGCGATGGGCATCAGCGAATGATAATCATGCGTCACAATGATCGACGTCTTACCATGTTGGTCGTGAGTTTCTCGGATCAGGTCCGCGACTTGGCCGCCAGTCATCGGATCCAATCCCGACGTCGGTTCGTCGTAGAGAATCACCGGCGGGTCGTACATCAACGTCCGCGCGATGGCCAACCGTTGCCGTTGCCCTCCGCTGAGCCGCGACGTGGGTACATTGACCGGGACACGCAGCTGTTGCAACATCTCCCGCGGTTTGACCGATGCCTTGCGGTCGGCATTGGACGCGGCAAAGTTTAAATTTTCAAGCGGCGACATTTCGTCAAAGAGCGCGAAGTTTTGAAACACGACCCCCGCCAAACCGCCCACGGCAGGTTGGTCGCCGATGGTGGCGTTGCCGCTGTACTGAATCGCGGATTCGAAACTGGTATGTAGTCCGGCAATCAGCTTCAGCAAAATCGACTTGCCAACGCCACTGGGCCCGACGATCAGCGTTATCTCGCCAGCCTTGAACTGGGTGGAGACGTTTTCTAACAGATCGCGGTTGCCCGCACTGATGTGAATGTCATTGAGTCCAACCGCGACCGCACTGGTTTCTTTACTCATCCCCGCCCTCAGCTGGAAAGTAGGGGATCTCAGTGTCAGAGACTGGTATGCGTAGTGGCAACGCCGCAACGCCGTCGTGCCTCGGTTGATCAGAGCCTGACTCCGCCTTCAAAATCAGCCACCGTTCGTCTTTATGCAGCACGCGATTGCGCAGCACCCGAGCGAACTCGGGCGTGATGCCGGTGATGGGAGATCCAAAAAGGGCTTTGCCGATCTCGGTGACGGTGGGTTCCAAGCGGTCGTTTGCAATTCTCATCGCGGCAATCGCCGAATCCGAACGCCAAGTCGTCTCGATTGACTGTTTTAGTTTTTGGTTGTCGACGATCGCGTTCTTGAAGATCTCTTTTACGAGGTCCTTCACTTCGTCGTCGTTGA
>CALDEW010000454.1 GCA_937942355.1 uncultured Pirellulaceae bacterium
AACAGCCGCACGATGCCTGAAAAACTATCAGGTAGATCCAATTCAGCTTTGGCCATCTTATCCTTTTACTCGTCAAATGCCATGAACAGTTGCAGAATGTAGTAGAACATTAACGCAACGGAAGCGAACAAGGATAACGACGCTGCGACATACTGCGACGTGCGATAGTGATGCAAGACATTGGAAGTGCTGTAGAGAATACTGCCTGACATCAATACAACCATACCGACGGCAAACCAAGTCCCCAGAGAAATCCCAAGGAAGATGCTGGCAGCGATTAGCCCCAAGGCCACGAATCCGCCAACCATTAGTGCGTAACGCAGAAACGAAAAATCAGCTTTGGTGAAGAACACGACAAACGTTAGTCCACCAAACACCACCGCCGTTACGATTCCAGCAGACGCGATCGTATCGCTGGCGTAGGTATTGGCGAAGTACAAAAGCGGCAAAAACAATACCGCCTTTGCAAGCACGTAAGCGCCCAACCCAAGATACTGCATCGAACGTGCGGTATCGCTGTGAGCCCATTTGTCAGCGATGTAACTGACCCCCGTGTAAGCTAACAAAATAAGGAACCAGTTGTATCCCGATGTGGCCAGTGAAGCGAATTGCGCGACCTGAGCTTCGAATAGATTCAACGCCACTGCAATGGTCGCCGCGAGTGCCAGTATCGCGCCCAGCAAATGCAAATAAGTGTTACGAATGAATGTTGCTCGTTCGTCGACTGCCGCTTGGGCAGCGACATCGCCGAAGGGAACGTAAGGTGCTTGGTAAGGATTCTCGCTCATTGTTTTTTCCGATGTTCTTCTGGTTTGCTGATTGGCTTTGCTGGAATTAGCTGCTCTCGAAATTTCTGGCTTCTCGGAGAAGCTTCCAGCCATTGATATTATTGCACATCTTTGCAGAAATTCGAGTTTCTCAACACAACAATGGGCTCAATCCACTTTCTGCTATCGAAGAAAAACCCTGTTATGTCGCCGTTAAATCGTCCTGCCCACGCAAACCACCTCCGGTAACGCCGCTTTACTCAGGTTTTTCGATGAAATTGAGATTCTGCTGCGTGTATTTGTCAAGTTTCACTCAAAACTCTTGTCCCGTGAAAAACTTCAATAGGGAGAATTTTGTGCTGGTTGACACAACCGCCATGCGACCACAAAATCCTTGCTGCGTAACCCGCATGCCCCATCACTCCGAGAACCGCCATGATTCTTTCCGGATGCGAAATCGAAAAACGACTCGGCTCTGACATCAAGATTGACCCGTATAAACCTGAAAACCTTAACCCTAACAGCTACAACCTGACGCTTCACACCGACGTTTTGATCTATGAAGAGGTCGTGTTGGACATGAAGAAAAGCAATCGCATCAAGCGGATGGAGATCCCTGAAACGGGACTGACGCTCGAGCCCCACCGCCTCTATTTGGCCCGCACCGTCGAACGCACAGAGACGCATAATTTGGTGCCGATGATCGAAGGGAGATCATCTATCGGTCGACTGGGATTATTTGTCCATGTCACAGCCGGGTTTGGCGATGTTGGATTCGCCGGGTATTGGACGCTGGAGATGTTTGCTGTCCAACCGGTCAAGATCTATCCCGGCGTTGCGATCTGCCAGATTTTCTACCACGAGATCGCTGGCGACGTGAAGGAATACGAAAGCGGGAAATACCAAAACAACAAAGGGATCCAGCCAAGCCTGCTTTACAAAGAGCTCAATCCCGACGGTGCTGAGTACGAAGATCCTCAGCTCGAATTGGGGTTTTGAAGCAAATGCTGAGTGGGGAGTACGAGATCTCCGTTGCATCTATACCAGCACTTCTTGGCAAACCTTAACGCCAAAACGGGTCGTAAGATCGTTTGAGCGCGGCAAACCGCGTTTTTCTATGATTTGCTAAAGTTGAAACTTGTTTCGAAATCGGTGATTGATAAATTTTGTCTTGTGGCAAGTTGAGATAGATCTTTCTGTTTCGATTTGCTGAATTATCTCTCTCCCTTTCGAACCCCAAAAAACGTATGGCAACGTCAGTCTCCGAAATTGATCTCTTGATTCAGAACGCTCGACTACGTGATGAGATGGAACCGTATCTCGACGAATCGGTATACTTGGTGGACCTCGATCGTATGACGACGGTCCATGAGAACGAATTCCTGTCTTCGATGTTGGCTTGGGAAAAAGCCCCCGTGCTGCCAATCAGCCAATGGTTTTCGCCCGAACTGAAACTGACGCCTCATCAACAATTTGATGATGCGGCTCTGGCGGAGGAACTTGACCGCGTGATTCATTTGCTGTTTGAAAAGAAGATCGCGTTGCTCCAGTCAGGCCATCTATCAGATCGCCAGCTGTACTGCTTGATCGCGCGAGACATTCTGCCGGCCCAAGAGAAAATGGTTCAGCTTCCTGGTCGCGACGTGCTGCAATGGCAGTGCTTCAATCCTGACGATGAAGAATCGTGGTTGCGGTTCTACGCGTCAGATGCACAACGAGCCGATTGGGCAGTGGAGAACAACCTGCGGCTTCCCCCCAAGGAAGACCTGCCGTTCCCAAGACGTTTGCCCTACAACGCGTAGCTCGCCGTAGTGGATGAGGCAACGAATCCCGCGGGGAATTAGAGCTTCGATCCAATGCTTGGGAATCGATCAAACGCCGTCTACTTTTGTAGCGGCGTTTTTTTGTAGCAACGTTGAAAGGCAGTTCTGGACTCGTGGCCTCGTCCGCTACGATTCGGGAGCTACGCTGCGTCCTCATCGGAACGAACGATTCTTAGCATGGGGCGATCCCCATCGCGCGGCTGAGAAGGCTCTTTTTTCTCAAACACCAGGCTATTGGTCCGCCGAACGCGCTGAAAGGCTTGCTCACCAATCATCTTTTCGCCCGACTCAGCCCAACTTTCGGCCGTATCGCACAGGCTGTTCATCAATCGTTGCACGCTCCCTTTGGCAGCTTCCAGCTCCTCGCGGGACGACTTACGAGGGATATAGATTTTGGGTCCGAACACGATTCGAACACGTGAAAACGGACGTGGAATCGCAAATCGGTCCCAAGTATTTAGGCGATAAGGGTTAGAAATCCCAACGCCCACCGGCACTACTGGCATCCCCAACAGCGACGCCAAAAAGATCGGCCCCAACGCCATCTCGCGCCTTGGCCCGCGCGGACCATCAGGGCTCATCGCGATGCTCGATATCTTGCCGTACTTCTTCAATTGGCGAATGGCTGCCGATCCGCCGCGGGACGTGCTGCCTCGAACCACATTCATGCCCGCCGACAACGCCGTCTGATTGACCCACTCACCGTCGCGATGCTTCGAACAGAGGATGGTCAACGGAGTAAATCCCCAGCGCGGAAGAACGACGCTGATGTACTCGTGCCAAAACGAAAAGATCACGTGTTCGTTGTATTCTGGCCGCGCCGGATCGACACTTCGGTCGTAATAGCAGATCCGCAAGTTCAGCAGATCGAACGCACGCGGCAGGATCAACGAATTGATTCTCCCAAACGCTACCTGCTTTCGAGTTGCAACCGAATTATCGCTCACTTTAATCCCGCATCCTTGCTGAAGTTACTTCACTGCCTGAATCGTTGGGTTCCGCTCTAAATCATAGCCGCCAAGCCATCCAAAACCAAACTCATCCCTGCCAAACCCCCGAAAACACCTCGGTCGCAGGTCCGTCCATAAACACGTGATTGGTTTCTTCGATCCATTCTAGAACCAGCGTCCCGCCGAGCAAATGATTGGTCAGCTTTCGCTGGGTTTTGCCGGTCAGCACTCCCGCAACGCAAACGGCGCTGGCCCCCGTTCCACATGCCAACGTTTCGCCCGAACCGCGTTCCCACGTACGTTGCTTTACTTCTGTCGGCGATATCACTTCGATGAATTCAACATTTGTTTTGGCGGGAAATCGTGGATCGCACTCGATCATCGGCCCGATACGAAGTACCAGATCGTCAGTAGCCTCTTCTACGAAAATCACGCAATGCGGGTTGCCCATCGAAACGCAGGTGACCTCAAACGTCTGCCCGTCGACTTCCAGCGGCTCGCTCACGACCGCCACGACGCCGTAGACGTCAAAATTGGCGGCGATCGTCGTAGGAACGTCGGCCGGTTTGAGAATCGGCTCTCCCATGTCAACTTTGACGGTGTCCACCTTTCCATCACGCAGACTGAGCGCGACTGAAAGGACCCCCGCCCCCGTCTCCAGTTTCAGTTCCTCTTTGACGGCGATGCCGTGATCGTAAACGTATTTTGCGACGCACCTCAATCCATTACCGCACATCTCGGCTTGGCTGCCATCGTTATTAAACATGATCATCCGCGCGTCGGCGACTTCCGAGGGGCAGATCAGAATCAATCCATCGCCACCGATTCCCTTGTTGCGATCGGAGACGTCAATCGCCAATGCTGCAGGATCGTTCGGCATTGGATTGTTAAAGCAGTCAACGTAAACGTAGTCGTTGCCAGCTCCATGCATTTTCGTGAAATTGAGAGTCATTCGCTTGTTGCTAAAAGAGATGAATAAGGGGAGTTCAATAAAAGGAGTCCAATAAAAAACAGCGGTAGCGCGGAATCCAACTCCGTGCTACCGCTGATGATGTTTTAAACCAGATTGCCCTCTGGCACTACTCGCCACGTAGTTTAAGACTTTGCTGCGTCAGTTTTTCACGAACCTCAGTCAGGCTCGTCACGCCGAAGTTTTTGCACTCCAGCAGATCATCCGCTGACTTGCGAATGAGTTCGCCGATCGTCGTTAGTCCCAAACGCGTCATGCACTTCCTGGCGCGAACTGACAGGTTCAAGTCAGACATCGGACGATCAAGCAGTGCCTGTTCGTCTTCAGAGAGGTGGCTAACGTCGATTGGTTCGTCTGCGTCACCTTTTTCATGCGAGAACTGACCAACCATTAAACCTTTGGATGACATGACTTCGCGGATTTCAACCAGCGATGTTTCGCCAAAGTTCTTACTATTGAGCAGCTCCATCTCGGAAACCTTCGTCAGGTCACCCAGCGTTAAGATGCCCATCTTTTGCAGGCAATTGCGACTTCGAACCGAAAGTTCGAACTGAGCGATTGGAATGCTCATCACGCCTGCAATTTGTTGTTTCTGCTTCTCACGATCGTGATCGTATTGTTCATCCATCGAGGCCATCGCGTCAGCACGATAAAGCTTCGCGTGTTCGTTGGTGGGATGCGTTTCAAGAATCCGATC
>CALDEW010000455.1 GCA_937942355.1 uncultured Pirellulaceae bacterium
AAGGTGTGAGTGTCAACAAGATCGTAGGCTTGGTCGTTGGTAACGAGCGCGACAGATTTTCCTTGAGTCGTATAATGCGATGCTAATTTTGCAATCGCCGTCGTTTTGCCGGCACCCAAGAACCCACCAACCATCAAAAACCGAATCGTTTTCATGAAACAACTACCCGCATCGTTACTGTATATTCAGACTGCCTAGCAAGCGGCTTTGAGCGCCGACCGGTACTTCCGCTGGAAGCACCCGCTAAGACCGACATACTATACCAAATTAAAGTTTAAGCCATTGAACCAACTCCCCTTAGCCATCCAAGGAGGCGCGCCGACCTTCCCCAAGGGACCGCCAAAGTGGCCTGTTGTTGATGACGCGATTCGCAAGTCCATTGACCAGGCTCTTGCTTCTGGCCAATGGGGTGTCTATGAAGGTGACTTAACGAACCAATTGCATCAAGGGCTCCAAACAGAATTTCAACTGAGCAACAGCCTGCTTTGCAGCAGCGGTACAATCAGCGTTGAACTCGCGCTTCGAGGCGTGGGGGTTAGGCCGGGGGACGAGGTCATTCTTGCGGCCTATGATTTTCCGGGCAACTTTCGCGCGATCGAGTCGGTCGGAGCGATTCCTGTGCTGGTTGACGTGGTTGCTAATGGTTGGGTCATGGACCACGAAAAGGTCGCCACCGCGCTATCGGAGACAACTTCCGCGCTAATCGTGTCTCATCTTCACGGTCAGAGCGCTGATGTCGACGCGATTGCGAAGATCGTCGGGCCGCGCGGGATAAAGATCATCGAGGACGTATGCCAGTCACCTGGTGGTCGTCATCAAGGGCAAATGTTGGGCCTGCGGGGAGATGTCGCGACCTTTAGTTTTGGAGGTAGCAAACTTCTGACTGCTGGCCGTGGCGGGGCGATCCTGAGCAACGACGAAGCAACAATCCAACGAGCCAAAATTTTTGCTCATCGGGGCAACGACGCTTTTCCGCTTTCCCAGATCCAAGCCGCGTTGCTGTTGCCGCAATTGAAGAAGTTACGAATTCGCAACCAACGGCGACAGCAGGTCGCATCGAAGGTTGCCGATGCCGTGAATCGGCTTAGTGAGTTGTCGACAATCACCGTTTCTGCTTCTGCAGATTCAATGGGTGCCTTTTACAAACTGCCAATACTTTTGCAGAAAAACAGCGCGATTGAGCGAGCCACGTTTTTATCGGCGATCCAGGCCGAAGGCGTTGCGATGGATATCGGTTTTCGAGGTTTTGCCAAACGTTCAACGCGCCGGTGTCGTCGGGTGGGATCGTTGGGAAATGCGGTCTTGGCGGCCGAAAATACAATGCTGCTACATCATCCGATTCTGATGTCCGATGAGGAGCATGTTGAGCGATTAATTAGTGCGGTTGAGCGCTGCCATAAATATTGTTTGGAAATGTAATGCACGCAAAGAAAATCGAGCCTGTTGTTCTGGCGATCGCGATCGTGCTGCCCACGATTGTGACGTGGATCTATTTTGTTTCACTTAAAGAGAGTGCCGCGTCAGTCCAGCAAACAGCTTATGGCGTCGGAAAAATAATTCAATTCGCTCTGCCGGTCGTTTGGATAGGGTGGTTCTGCCGAGAAAATTTGACCAGCCTTTTACCATGGGCGGACGGAAATTTTGCTGGCGTTGCCCCTGCTAAAACGGTTAAGCGATCTCAGGCGACGTGGATTGCTATCGGGTTCGGGGCTTTAGTGACGGTCAGTGTCTTCGTCGGGTTTTACTTTATCGTCACGCCGATGGGACTTGCCGAACCGTTGATCGCCCAGGTGAATAAAAAAGTCGCCGGCATGTCCTTGGATTCTCCCGCGAAATTTATTTTTCTGGGCCTGTTTTACGCGCTGGTGCATAGTTTTATGGAAGAGTATTACTGGCGCTGGTTCGTGTTCAAGCGATTACTCAGCTACTGGCCACTTTGGGTTGCCGTTTTAATTTCCAGCATCGGGTTTATGGCACACCACGTTATCTTGATGGCGACCTTTTTGGGTTGGGATTCGCCGTTGGCTTACTTGATTTCTGCGACGGTCGCGATCGGTGGCATCGTTTGGGCTTGGCTGTACCATCGCAGCGGAAAGCTGGCGTATCCGTGGTTGAGCCACATGGTCGTCGATGCGGCGATTTTTGCGTTGGGATACGTTTTGGTGTTTGGAAATTCCCATGGCTGAATAAGTCATTCACCCGGTTGGATGAAGAAGGCCCGTTTTTGATTGGGCAAGGAATAATCGAAACCGCATGATCGAAACATCTCTTCGGATGCCGAGATCGCAAGCACCTCTTTCACCTTTTGCTCTCGCGCACGTTGGACACACATTTTGACCAACGTTCCCCCAATGCCTTGCCGGCGCACCTCTGTGTCAACAGCCAAGCACTGGATTTCGCCCAGCTTCTTGGAATACATTTCAAAGGCCACAAACCCCACGATTTTACTATTCTGTCGACAGATGAAACCATGCTTAAGCAGTAATTGCAACTCTAGGGATGTCCGTGGAAGGAGATGTTGGTCATCCATAAACGGCTGTAAAAACGCCTGGACGTCGGCGAGGTCGTCTTGCGTGGCGTTGTCGAATTGAAAGTCAAATTCAGTCATAGCGTTTGTCAAAGCTTTTGCGGAAGGTGTCAAAAGGAGGTCGTTTAGTTACAGCACCAATGTTGAATCATTTTCGTGTACACGTCGCACCCTAGATGCAATTGTTCCAAACTGATCCATTCGTTCTTCGTGTGAGCTTGAGCGATATTGCCGGGGCCGCAAACGATCTTGTTCTCGAGTTCGGTCAACACACCACCGTCAGTTCCGTACGGCACCGTGATGGCTTTTTTCTTGTGCAGTAA
Organism: uncultured Pirellulaceae bacterium; assembly: GCA_937942355.1. Lineage (GTDB taxonomy): Bacteria > Planctomycetota > Planctomycetia > Pirellulales > Pirellulaceae > Mariniblastus. The sequence goes on from CALDEW010000455.1 coordinate 2,851, forward strand.
TTTTAGTGACTCGGTTACGAATTCTGAATCGGGACCGACCCAAAAAGGATCGCCGTAAGGATACAGTTGCAGTTTTAAATCGGCTGCTTCGGCCAGTTTTTTAACGTCCTCTATCAGTGGCCCATGGTCGACATCGGGCATGGGGCGAAAGTTGACATGGCACGTGGCTTTGGAAGACGTAACATTGGGCGCCGTTTTATCGCCTGCGATGGAGATGTTGAAGCTGAGCGTCGGCGGATCGAATTTGTCGTTATGCAAAGAAGTGTCGTTCTCAGTTCGTTCACAAATCTCTTTCATTCCGCTGAGGAAGGGGATCAATTTCATGTTTGCGTTGACACCGTTTCGCGAGCTGCTGTGAGCGGCAACGCCGGACGCGGTGGCGGTGAATTCGTAGCAACCTTTATGCGCATGAACGATTTCCAGCATGGTCGGTTCGCCGATGACAGCATTGGTTTGGTGCTGAACCATTTCGCGATAGAATTTACTGTCGGCCGCTACGACCCGTGCACCTTCGAAACCGACTTCTTCGTCTGCAGTGATGACAATATATAGCGGGCGGTCGAAGTCTTCCCAGGAGAATTTTTGAGAGGCTTCTAACATGCAAGCGATCGGCCCCTTCATGTCGCAACTGCCTCGTCCGTACAATCGGTCACGCGCGATTGCCGGTTCGAAGGGCCCGAATTTTTTCGAAAACCAACGTTTCGCCGGCACGACGTCGCTGTGACCAAACCAAGCCAGCCCGCCATAGCCGCTGCCTTTTTTGGCGACGAGATTGACTTTTTGGACGCCTTTTTTATCCACGTACCCGGTTTTCTCAACGACAAAGCCGTGTTTGGTCAGCTTCATTTCCAGATATTTGGAGATCTTCGAATTAGAGAGATGACTGGTCGAGTTGAACGTGATCAGTCGTTTGGCGTAACGCAGAGCTTTCATAAATTTGTTCTCATGCGCGATTGGTGAATGTCGTTTATCGCCAGTCGCCGCGAAATTTGGCAATGTCTCATAAAAGCGTGCGATCTGCTCAGCGATCCGCGATGAAGCCGTGAATCAACAAGCATAGGACGGTGGCCAATGCTACTTTTTTTCCTTCACGCAGATTATAATACATCCTGACAAAATATTCAGTCCGCATGTTCGCCAATAAAGCAAAAGAAGGTGTCCCGATTCGTACCGCCCCACCCCATCTACTCGTCTATGCTCACTGAATCTATTCACTTTGTCACCGGCCGTTTGGCCGAACCTGCGCTAAGAAACATCCTTGGGCAGATCGCAGAGAAAAGCGGATTCCAATTCACGGTTGACGTGTTGCCGATCACGGTGGCCGCTTTGATGACGCCTGACTGGATCGCGAAACGAATATCTGTTCCCCCGGGCACCGATCGAATCGTATTGCCGGGGTACTGTGACGGTGATTTGGAGGCGATCAGAAAAGTTGCGAACATTCCTATCGATGTTGGCCCTAAGGACCTTCGGCAGTTGCCACAGTTCTTTGGCCAGTCTGCTATTAAAGATAGTTTTGGCGATTGGGACATCGACATCATCGCCGAGATCAATCATGCGCCTCGTTTAACAAGGCAACAGATTCTGGAGATGGCCGATGCCATGAAATCCGACGGTGCGACCTTAATTGACGTGGGTTGCCTGCCGGAGTCAACTTGGAACGGCGTCGGAGATTGCGTCAAAGCGCTCAAAGACGCAGGGCATCGCGTTTCGGTGGACAGCCTCAATCCAATTGAGATTTCGGCTGCGGCAAACAATGGAGCCGAACTGGTTCTGTCGGTTAACGCCAGCAACCTTGCCCATGCAGCCGATTGGGGCATCGAGGTTGTCGCGATCCCAGACGACATCCGCGATTTCCGTTCGCTGGAACCGACGATACAGTGGTTGACCGACCACAAGGTGCCTTTTCGCATCGATCCGATTCTTGAACCCATTGGCTTAGGTTTCGCAAAAAGTTTGAAACGCTATATGGACGCCCGCACGCTCTGGCCCGATGTGGAAATGATGATGGGCGTAGGGAACCTGACCGAGTTAACTGATGTGGATTCGGCTGGGGTGAATATGTTGCTGATCGCGATATGTCAGGAGCTTGGTATTCGGAGCGTGCTGACGACGCAGGTTATTAATTGGGCGCGGTCAAGCGTCAAGGAAATCGACGCCGCCCGGCGAATCGCTCACTACGCGATCAACGAAAAAGTTCCCCCAAAAAGGGTCTCTGACGAGCTGTTGAGTTTGCGTGATCCGCAATTGTTGCAGTACGATTTGTCGCAGATCGAAACCTTAGCCAACAATATCAAAGACAACAACTATCGTATCTTGGCCGAGCTGGGTCAGATTCATTTACTGGGAAGCCAACTCCACTTTCAGGGAGAAGATCCCTTTGACTTGTTCGATCAACTGGCCGATACAGAGCCCAAGAATTTGGATCCTTCTCATGCGTTTTATTTAGGCTACGAAATGTGCAAAGCTATGATTGCGTTGCAATTGGGCAAACAGTACACGCAAGACGAGGCTTTGCACTGGGGGCATTTGACCGTCCAAGAGAAAGATCGTCATCGTTTGCGAAAGCGTAAGTACTAAAATTTGTAACCTTCCATCAGGCGAGTTTTCTGTCCCAGCCCCATCCCGCGCAGTGGCCGGAAGTCTCCGCTGCTGAGTCATCATGCAACCCATTGTCCACAAATTTGAAAACGTGCCCGACGTCGGTGAAGCCTTATTGGCATTGCGGGCTCTGCCGGGAGTTTTGTTGCTTGATAGTGCGCGGCAAATTGAAACCGCTCAAGGGCAATCGCTGGGGCGTTACTCGTTTTTGATGGCGGACCCGTTTGAGTGGTTGGTTGCTGATCAAGCGCTGGAAGATCCTTTTGAGAAAATGCGCGTACTATTGCGGCAGTGTCAGGCCCAAACAATCCCCGATCTGCCGCCGATGCAGGGCGGCGCCGCGGGGTTATTGAGCTATGATCTTAATTGTTCTTTCGAGGCGGTCCCGCAGGCGGAGTTCAATACGTTTCCGATTCCTGCCATTGTGATGGGAGCTTACGATACGGTGATTTCGTGGGATCATCAGACGAATGAAGCGTGGATTGTCTCCCAAGGGTTTCCAGAGGTTGATTCCGCTAAACGGGCGCGGCGCGGCCAAGAGAGAATTGATTTTTTCCTGAGCTTGTTATCGACGCCGGCAACCTCCGAGCAGCCCACGGTCAGCCGCGCACCTGAATCCTTGGAGCTTTCCTCATTTCAGTATGCAGTCGCAGGACCACCGGGGCTGACCAGTAATTTCAGCGCGAGTCGTTTCAAAGAGTCAGTCCAGAAATGTGTGGACTACATCTACGCCGGCGATGTCTTTCAAATCAATTTGGCACAACAACTGCGTATCGCCGCCAATTGTCATGCGATGGAGCTTTACTTGCGTTTAAAGGACGTCAACCCAGCCCCGTTTAGCGCATTTTTTGACTTTGAAGTCAGCGGGTTCGAGCGGACGCAAATTATCAGTTCTTCCCCCGAACGTTTGGTCGCCGTTAATCAGGGACACGTTGAGGCGCGCCCGATCAAGGGAACTCGTCCTCGAACGGGACGGCCGATGGTCGATATTTGGGCTCGTGAAAAACTAAATAGCAGTGAAAAAGACATCGCCGAAAATACGATGATCGTTGATTTGATGCGGAATGATCTTTCGCGCGTTTGTACCGACGATTCGGTGACCGTGCCGCAGCTGTGCGAGATGGAAGAGTATGCCAGCGTGATGCATTTGGTGTCATCGGTGGAAGGACAACTAAGACCCGAATGCGATTTGACTGACCTTTTGTCGGCAATTTTTCCCGGCGGTTCGATCACGGGTGCTCCCAAAGTTCGCGCGATGGAGATCATCGCGGAGTTAGAACCCGATTCGCGCGGCGCGTATTGTGGTTCGCTGGGGTATTTAGGGTTTGATGGTAACGCTGATCTAAACATCCTCATTCGAACGATCACAGCGCAGCGCGGCTGGTGGCAGATTCCTGTCGGCGGCGGCATCGTCAGCCAGTCCGATCCCAAGCAAGAGTATGATGAAACATGGGCCAAAGCCGCGGGGTTACTTCGCGCTGTCGCGGTCAGCAACGCCGAGGTAGAGTCTCAACTGTAACAGCGGCAACGAATAAACTTAATTTTTCATTGGAGTATGAGGTCCGTGGTGGACGAGGCCACGAGTTCTGCACTTCCATTTCCCGGCAAGGTTGATTAGACCGCAGGCCCCGCGCTTCCACATCCGGCTAAGGACTCGTTGCCTCATCCACTACCGATCCTCACAAATAAATCGCGACTATGATTCTTGTTATCGACAACTACGACAGTTTCGTGCACAACCTTGCTCGGTATTTCCGGCAGTTGGGGCAGCCGACGAAAGTGTATCGCAACGACGAAATCTCTATCGATCAGATCCGCCAGCTTTCGCCGGACGCAATCGTCATTTCCCCCGGCCCATGCACTCCGAGGGAAGCGGGCGTTTCGCTGGAGATTGTTGCAGAGTTGACCGGCGAGTTTCCTATTCTCGGTGTATGTCTGGGGCATCAAGCGATTGTGGAGGCGTTGGGAGGTGACGTCATTCGTTCTGGCGGGCCAATGCACGGCCGCAGTAGCAGCGTCAAGCATTGTGAGACAAAACTGTTCACCGATATTCCAAGTCCGTTTCAGGTCGGCAGGTATCATTCTTTGATCGCTGATAAATTTACCTTACCCAGTTGCTTGACCGTGACCGCGACCGATGTCGGAGGGGTAATCATGGCGGTTGAACATCGTTCAGAGATCGTTGTTGGTGTACAGTTTCATCCGGAGTCCATCTTGACCGAAAGCGGCTATCAACTGTTGGCCAATTTCCTTCGCATGTGCGACGTTGCCGTTGTTGAAGGAGCGGTCTCATGATTCTTGAAGCGCTTGTGACGACGATCAATGAAGACGGATCGACAAATATTTCTCCCATGGGGCCAACGGTGACGGCAGATCTTAGCCAATTCGTTCTGCGCCCTTTTGACACCTCAACCACGTTTGCAAATCTTAAACGCACTAAATCAGGCGTTATGCATGTGACCGACGATGTGTTGATGTTTGCCCGGTCGGCGATCGGCGACAAACCGACAGAAGCGCGGACTAAAGATGCAGAAAATGTGGAAGGCAAAGTTTTACTCGATGCGTGTCGGTACTACGAATTTCGTGTCGAGTTCATTGATGAAACGGGATCTCGGATGAGCCTCAATTGCCGGACGGTCGGCAGCGGTCGTTTGCGAGATTTCTGGGGATTCAATCGCGCCAAACATGCGGTGATCGAGGCTGCGATCCTTGCGACGAGACTCGACTTTCTCCCGCGCGGCGAGATTGAAGAATCCATGGTGCGGCTTCAGACGATTGTAGATAAAACGGCAGGGCCGCAAGAGATCGAGGCAATGAAATTGATCTCTAATTACGTGAATACATGATTTGCTAATTTGCGACTTTTCTAAAATGATAAATTAAAATTGCTGAACTGTGAGCAGCTTTAATAGCGACTATTATTTGAGAAAATTCATATGCCCGCACTCGTCTTGAGATTCCTCATGTTGAAAATGCTGTTTATTGTGCTTGCCGCGCTGCTGTTTAGGGCGGTACCTGCCGTTGCTCAGGAATTGGCTATCCCCGTAGCCCGCGCGGAAGACTTCAAGTTTTTCCAAAAGGACGGTTCAACTTTTGAGATTAAGTCGACAAAGGACGGCAAGAAGTGCGCGGTAGTCGATGTTAAGCAAAAGCTGGACGAAGGTTGGAAAGCGTTAATACACAGCCCCACAAATACGGTGGCCATTAAGGAAGGCGACCAAGTTGTTCTGATCGCGCGGGTGCGTGTGATTGGAGGTCGCACCGACGAAGGGAACCTCGGACTCTACGGAGAGAATGCGGTAGACACAAACAAAGTGTTTATTGGTAGTACGATTTACCCGACGACGGAACTTAAAACATATCGCCGGCACTTCATTTGTCCTGCGGATCTCAATGTGGGCGAATTCAGACTCAGTCTGCACATGGGTTTGAAATCCCAAACGCTTGAGCTACATGAGTTGTCCGTCGAGGTTTACCCGCCGGAATTCGATATTAAAAATATCAAGCTGGATCGATTGGATTGGCCTGGACGCGCTATGGATGCCGATTGGCGAGTTGTCGCGCAGCAACGTATCGATGTATTTCGGAAGCAAGATATTAAAGTCATCGTCCGTGACGCTGACAATAACCCGGTCTCGGATGCCGAGGTTTCGATTAAGCAGAAACGCCATAAGTTTCCTTTTGGTACATTTGTTAGCGCGAAAATGTTGGAGGATTCCGAAGAAGGAGAAAACTATCGAAAGACGCTCAGGGATAACTACAACTTCATCACGCTACCGGCGTATCTTGCTAACTGGGGCTGGTTGAATGAAGAAAAACGAAAAAAGTACTTCGAAATGGCTGATTGGGCGCAGGCAAACGGATTTCAAACACGGGGACATCTACTGGTCTATCCAGGATGGGCGGTCACGCCAAGCGAGTGGTTCGAGATTCCCAAGGCTGAGTTGTTAGAGAAACTTAACGCTCATATTCCGCGGGCCACCCGCGCATTCGCTTCACGCGGAGTGAGAGATTGGGACGTTGCCAACGAACTGCGATACAACGAAAAGTTCATGGAAGAGATTGGAGGGATCGCTGTTGCGGCCGAGTGGTTCAAACTAGCGCGGAAAGTAAACCCCGAGGGGAAATTGTTTCTCAGCGAAACAACGATCTTGTCCAATCGCGGCGAAACCGAAATGGAGCAAACGGCTCTTGAGAAACATCATAAGATCCTCATCGACGCAGGGGCTCCGATTGATGGGATCTGCCTGCAAGGCCATTTCAACACCGCGTTAACGTCCCCGATGCGGTTGAAAGAGATTCTTGATCGAATGACCAAGATGGGCGACGTAATGGTGACCGAGTTCGATTTGGACAACGGCGATAAGGATTCTCAGGCGGACTATCTACGCGACTTTTACACGGTCTGTTTCAGTCATCCGAGAGTCTTAGGCATCAATCAGTGGGGATTCTGGGAATCCGATATGTGGCGTCCACGTGGTCATTTGATCGACAAAGACTGGAATCAGACGGTCAGTTTTAAAGCTTATCAGAATTTGGTCTATAAGACGTGGTGGACCGATGAGACGTGCGAAAGTGATGAAGAAGGGACGTTTGCAACGCGCGCCTTCAAAGGGACTCACACCATCACCGTAACACGTCAAGGATATACGTGGTCGGAAGAAATTGAATTGGGCGCAGAGAGTCTTCGATTAGATGTGGTGATGCCGTAGCGGTACTGCGAACACTTCTACTTCAGCGCACTGATGAAAATATTCATGCGACTTTCTAGCGCGTCGATGTCTTTTCCAAAATGGTCGATGAAGAAACCGACGCGGTCTAATTTGTTGTGCTCGCGGAAGGAGCCGCGTTTGGCGTCACGTTTCAAATAGCTCATATAATCGGCTTGCCGGTTTTCGTTCAGATAGAAACTGATGCCCCAAGCGATCGCGTATGCCAATTCGGGTTGCGTTTCGAACAAGCGGTCGTCTTGAATCAGATCCAGCAGTTTCCCCTTCGTTTTCCCCTCGGCCATGTACTTGCGAAGGGCCGTTAGTCGCATACGGTTGATCCGTGTCGCGATGTTGGGCGACTTTTTATAGTTGTAGACTCCGGGTGTTTCGCAGAGCATCGCCAAGCCCTCGGAAGTCCATTTGGGAACCGAGCTAAAACGATTGTGAATGCCGCAATTGAATGCGACTTGATGAGCCGTTTCGTGGATGATGGTCGATGACGAGTACAGCCAGTTGTGCTCCGGGTTTTCTCGTTGAACCTTCAGTGACGCGCGAGTGGGGTCGTAAGTCGTGATACGATTGGTAGCCCGCGAGTAGTAGCCAACGACGTTTCTGTTATAGTCCGCCTCGGCCTCCAATCGCCTATCAAATTCGCTACGGCTGCGCAGCACAATCGCGATCATGGGGAACTCGGGTTCGGACGTCTTGAAACCGTGAGCGTTGAAGTAGTTTCGCAACCGAATGTAGTATTGTTCAAACGGTTTGGCCCAATACTTTTGCCCGTTGCCGCCGTTGTTGGGATGAATGACGACGAAATGATCTGTCGTCGAAATGGAATAACGCTTACCGAAGTGTTTCTGCAGGCGAGTCTTCAACTCGGCCGTGCTGTAGGGCTCAAAACCCTGGCCGTAGAGCGAGACTTTTGCTGCTTTGTCGTTTGCAGGAAACGTCGTCAGCCGGCCATCCCACCGAACGACCGCCAACTGTTTTCCATCGGTCGCCAAAGGTTTTCCGTAAAATGTTTTGCCGTCGCGGACCACTTTAATCGTCACGACCCCTGCCTGCTTTTTCTTAGGTTTTTCAGCAGGAGATTGTGCCGTGGCCCTTTCGAAATTAGTACACATCGCGACAGCAGCAAGTGTCGCCGCAGTCGCAATGTGAAAAAAGTTTCGTCGCAGATACTTCAATGTTTACTCGGCGTTGGCTTCGCTGACGTTATCGGATTCCTCTTGCGCGTCGGAGATTGACGACTCGGCTTGACCGTTGGAGGACGCTTTTTGATCGTCGTGTTTGACGATGCGTTTTGCTTTGCTTTCCTTCCGCTGCTGGAAGACTGAGGGACCGATCAATTCCGCAATCTCCTTGCGATCAAGTTCTTCTTGCTCCAAGAGCCCTTTGGTCAGTTTCTCAAGTTCGTCTCGGTGCTCGACCAGCAAGGCGTTGGCGTCGCTGGCAGCCTTATTGAGGATCTTGTGGACCTCTTCGTCGATCACTTCCATCGTGTGCTCGCTGAACTGTCGGCTTTTTTGCATCTCTCTACCGAGAAAAGGATCTTCGTCACTCATTTTATAGCTGACAGGGCCTAATTTCTGACTCATCCCCCAATGGGTAACCATCCGTCGCGCCATCGAAGTCGCTCGTTCAAGATCGTTTTCAGCGCCCACGGTCATTTCTTTGTAGATAATCCATTCCGCAGCACGACCGGCCATCAACATGACCAAGTGCTCGTTCAGTTCCTGACGAGACATACTCACGCGATCTTCGTCGGGGACAATTTGAGTAACACCCAACGCTCGACCGCGCGGAATAATGGTGACCTTGTGAACCGGAGGGGACAATTCTTGATACCAGGCCGCCAGAGTATGGCCCGATTCATGGTAGGCCGTTCGTTCCTTTTCTTCGTGCGTGAGCACTTCCTCGCGCGCCGCACCCATAAGAACTTTGTCGTGAGCAAAATAGAAATCGCTCATTTCAACTTGCGTTTTATTGTGTCGACCCGCCCACAACGCAGCTTCATTGACCAGGTTCTGAATATCGGCACCTGTCATCCCAGCGGTTGCTTGAGCCATGATTTCCAAGTCAACATCGGGGCCAAGTGGAACTTCACGGACGTGAACCTTAAAGATTTCATGTCGGCTCTTCTTTGTAGGTCGCGGAACGACGACGTGGCGATCGAAACGTCCGGGCCGCAACAGGGCGGGATCCAAAATGTCCGGTCGGTTGGTAGCGGCCAGAATGATTACCGAATCGGTTTTGTCAAAGCCATCCATTTCGCCCAAGATCTGGTTGAGCGTTTGTTCTCGTTCATCATGGCCACCGCCCAAACCGGCACCACGTTGTCGACCGACAGCATCAATTTCGTCGATGAAAATAATTGCGGGTGCTTCTGCTTTGGCCGTCGCGAAAAGATCGCGAACACGACTGGCACCAACACCAACGAACATCTGAATGAATTCGCTGCCGTTGACGCTGAAGTAGGGAACGTTGGCCTCGCCGGCAACAGCGCGAGCCAGCAACGTCTTACCGGTTCCCGGCGGTCCATTGAGAAGAACACCTTTGGGAACGCGTCCGCCAAGCCGCTGAAACTTCGTGGGGTCTTGTAGGTATTCGACGATTTCCATCAAGTCGGCTTTGACGCTTTCCAGCCCGGCGACGTCCTTGAACGTTACCGGTTTGTCGGAGGCTTCGTACTTCTTGGCGGGGCTCTTGGCAAAACTGGAAAGGAATCCTCCACCGCCCATCATCGGATTGTTGGACCGGCGAGCGAAGAAGATCATGAACAACAGGCCTGCCATCAGTAGGAACATTAGCAATGATGCGTAAGTGCCCAACCAGTCGTTCTGCGGATTGACGTTGACTGCGACCCCTCTTTGGTTCAGCTTTTCCAACAGGCTCTTAACGGCTTCCTGGTTTCTCGGAAGTTCAACCGTGAACTCCTTCTCAAGCAATTGGCCTTCTTTGATTGGAATCAGTTTGCCATCTTCGCCACGTATAGGTTCTGGCGGAGGAGGATTGATAAAACGACCGTGGGCGGTAAAGTCGATCAGTTCGATCTCTTCAATGTTGGTTTCGATAGGTTTGCCGGTCGTCGGGTCTTCTATCTGTACGCCGTGGCGGTCTTTACCCTCAACTAGATTCTGAAAGTACGAGTATTTAATCTTTGAGCGATTGGGGTTGAACAGCATGAAAGCTGCCATCATCACTGCGGTCACTACCAGCAGCACTACCCATGCATTCCAAACCCGAGGCGGCCGAGCCTTTTTATCTTGACCGTCTTGATTGTGGGATTGATTATCGTCCATTGAGTTCCTCATTAAGATTAGTCCGAACCAATTTTCGTCGGTTCAAGCCAACCTTAGGTTATTGTTCAAAGCAGGAGCTTGCTTTGTTGGTTGTTTGGTCTGATTTAGTTTCGCGCCGCACGCCGATTCCCTGACGCATATCTCAGCGAAACCGCGATTGTAAACGACTTTTCGATTCTTCGAAATGTCGTGTTCGCCGGAAAATGCCGCTCGATAGCTCAATATTAAGCGTTGCCTGCTCCAAAGTGAACAGGAGACGGCTAAAACGTAAAGCTCTCAACAAACAGGCCCAGTATTCTGGCCCGCGACAGGAAAGTTTGTTGTGCCGCGCGGCTCCAAGACAGTCAGTTCGTCGCAATCCAAATCACAGCTCTCAAGCACGGGACCTGGATCGTCGAGTGCGATGTTCTTTAAACCATACCTCACAAACACGTCGGGGTTTTAAAAACGCGAATCAATTTTACTGACAAAACGGCGCGATCAAAAACAATGATGCCACACGGCTCTACGAGGACTTGAGGTAAAACAGCAGTTCTTCCATGTGAATACTCTCCGGTAATCCGGCCAGCAATCGAGGCGTCGGGTCGCTGCCGTCGGATTCAAGCGATTGCTGGGATAGGTAGTGCTGGAGCATCATGATCTTCTCGTCGCTGAGCAGCCATTGCCGCCGCGAATCCATACCTTCTTCGGCGGCGCGAATCGCGTGAGAAAAAATTGTCGCAGTGTCCAAGTTGCGAACTTGTTGGATATGTTGTCGCCGGTAGCCCTCGCTCAATAACCGCCATGTCCAATAGTATGACGGTTTTATTTCTTCCGAAGCGGGAAGATCAATTCGCAGTTGATGAGGCGTGTCAGGTTCAGGAGCATCGGGGGAAGATTTGCTTGGCTGTTCGTGGGTATCACTTTTCGTTCGAGCAGCGGTCGTTTCCGCTATCAGTTTGCTTCCACCATCGTTAGCAATGGTTTCATTTGTATTGGCTGAGACATCCAGTTCATCCTGAACCTCTGCTTGGTCGTTTGGAAGGCGCAGTTCAGTTTGTTGGTCGGGTCGATCTTCAATTTCTTCTGCGACGTGGTTCTCTGAGCGATTTCCAACTTCCTGTCCGGTGGGGTCTTCCTCAGCGTCCGGGTCGTTTTTCTGTTCTTCTAAATCGGTCTTCTCACTTTCCACCGCAGGTGCCAGGAAAGGTGATTTGCCGGTCAGCTTTGTTGTCAGTGCTTTGACCAATGCCGGTTCAAGATTCTTACTTAGGTCGACGTAGCTTTCGCCAGAGAGCAAACTAACGCCCGTCGGTGACAGCCGAATGGTCGGGCGAAATTTCGTTGTTTCGATTTGTTCCACGAACCCTGCTGAGATCGCGAAATCCAACAGTCCCACAATGTCCGACTGCCGCAGTGATTTTAGTAATCCGAACGTGCTCAGCCGATCCAGGCCAAGCCCACTGACTTTTTTTGCCTTGGAACCTTTGAGCATCGAAGCGATGATCGTTTTCCCCAGTCGCCCATGGGTGCGGGCGATGCCGCTGAGCGCGACTTGAACGGCGTACAGGCAAGCGTCAGCGGTGGCGGAACGTTCTTGAGTAACGTTGAGCTTTATCGCGGTTCCACAATTATCGCAATTGCCACATCGCCGGCGATCGGGATCTCCAAAGTACTCCAAAATCTCGAGTTGCCGGCAGCGTTTGGTGGTCGACAATTGAATGACCGATTGCAGTTTCTGCAGCTCTGCCTTCTGGCGGCGACCGAGTTCGGCGAAGTCAATGTCAAGTTCGGCGAAGGTCTTTTCGCGCGTTTTCAAATGGATCGCGCGTCCTCGGAACGGCGGCACATAGGTGACCGCATCCAGTTTCACGATTTCACGAATGGCGCGATTAACGGCGCTCCACTCCATGTCCAATCGTTTTGCCAAACGAGGCGGTTGAAACATCACCAATTCACCACGAAAGTTGCCGACGATCTTTTCGAGTTCGCGCATTACGAAACGCTGAACCGAAGCGTCACGCGGTAACAAATCAATCAATGTAGGCAGATTCGAATCGATGCGGATCGCGGCAGCGTTTTGTTTCGAGTCCAACCGCTCTATCGCGCCCGCCTTTTCCAGCAGGTTCTCACACGTTGCGATGCCGGAGGTGCCGGTCTGTAGATCCAATTCATCCTTGATTTCCTGCAAGGTCATTTCGATTGGATCTTTCGGGATGGATCTTAGGTAGTCGTAAACTTCCTTGATCGTTTCGCGCGACGGGTAACTGTTCTCAATGAAGAATTCCTGGATGAAGCGGTCTTGATAGGAGAACAGCATCAGGCATTCCGACGGCTTTCCGTCGCGCCCTGCCCTCCCGGCCTCTTGATAAGAGGCTTCGATACTGCCGGGAAGGTTATAGTGCACCACGAAACGCAGATCGCTTTTGTCGATGCCCATTCCGAACGCATTGGTGGCGACGATGATCTCGATTTCGCCAGTCATGAAATTTTCTTGGACCTTACGACGTTGATTCGAGGGTAAACCACCGTGATAAAAGGCGACCGAGCGGCTAATCTTATCGCCTAATAGCTCGACCAAATGTTCGCAGTTCTTGCGAGTCGATGCGTAAACGATGCCGCAACCTGGATGCGTTTCAAGAAACTCAACCAGTTTTTCGTCCTTCTCGAAATTGCCGTTGGGTGTTTCGACTTTAAGGAAAAGGTTGGAGCGCGCAAATCCGGTGACGAAGATCGCGGGATCGTCGAACTGCAAGATCTTGGCGATGTCGTCCTGAACAATCTTCGTCGCGGTGGCCGTTAACGCAACCGTCTGAGGGTTGCCGATCATCTTTCGGAACTTCCCCAGTCGTGCGTAGTCAGGGCGGAAGTCGTGTCCCCATTGGCTGATGCAATGCGCTTCATCGACAGCCAGCAACTGAATATCGACTTTGTCCACTGCGCGCATGAAGCTGTTGCTGCGGAGGCGTTCGGGCGCGATGTAGACCAATTTGTAAGCGCCGTTGATCATGCCGCCGATGCGCGACTGTTGCTCGGCGGGGTCGAGACTGCTGTTGATGAAGGTCGCGGGGATTCCGTTACGGTTGAGCCCGTCGACTTGGTCCTTCATTAGCGCGATCAACGGAGAGATCACGATCGTGAGACCGTCTCGCGCGATCGAAGGAAGCTGATAACAAAGACTTTTCCCACCGCCGGTAGGCATGATGCAGAGAGTATCTTTGCCTCCGATGATGGCATCGATGACGGCCCTTTGACCGGGGCGAAATTCAGCCAGTCCGAAATTCGGCAGCCATTTTTCCGCATCAACGGTTTGCGCGGTTTCCGTAGTCACGATGCGTTCAGCCTGGGCGAGGAATTTGGGTTAGTTCAATTGCCAAATTATAGAGAAGATACAGAAGCGATGAAAGCGTTGCTGAAAATGGCAAGTTACAAATTACTACCCAGTAAGCGCTTCAATGAACCCGTTGATATCCAGAAAATCTACAAACCCGTCCTGATTCATATCTGCTTCGTCCAGAAATTCGCTGTTCGATAGAAGGGAAATGAATGGCGAAATGTCGAGGAAATTGACGATGCCGTCTAGGTTGACATCACCCGGCAAGAACGTCGGAATTTGTGTGGCAAGACCAGGCGAAGGCGTTGCAGAAATCCAGCTCGTCGCGAGGTTGCCGTCATTTGCAGCATCGCTAATCACCAACGATTCTCCAGTGCCATCGGAGTCGGGCCACGGGAAGATATTACTGTAAGTGAACTCTAATATGTTCTCGCCGTTGGCATCATCGACGCGGATCGTTTCGCCACCGTTGCTGAGATTGCCATCATACTGGCCAGCAATTTTAAAGGTTGGAACTGAGGTGTAAGTGTTGGTGAACGAAGCGGCATCTTCCACGATCACCAAGTACTCCTGAGGCGCCAGTGTGGTGCCTGCTGGAAATACGAAGGGTGTGTTGAAGCCATCGGAAACCGTTACGCCGCCGAGGTCGAGTGTGACGCCGGCGTTGTTCTGGTTGAAGAACTCAAGAAATTCGGTGCCCTGCTGTGCGGCTGTTGGGCTGTAGTTTACTTCGCTGACCCGCAAGAAATCCTGATTGTCGGTATTGGGGAAGACCGGAGTGTTGAGCACGTCGACTACTTGATCGGAGGCAGTGACCAAGTTGATCGTTTCGCCCGTGTTCGCAATCTCTCCGTCATAGCCACCTTGAATTAAGAGGAACTGATTGTCGCCTGGGCCGGTTGTCCGTGCTTTGAATGCTGGGACATCAGCAACGACGTAGAGACTGCCACCAGCTGGGATGACCGTCCCGGCTTGGAACTCATGCGAGATGCCGCCGGTCAATTTCCACTGCGAAATATCTGCCGATGTATTGGTGGGGTTATCGATGCGAATGAATTCTTCGGCCTGTAGTCCTGAAAATGGGGTAACGACTAGATCGTTCGTGCTAAAACGTAGCTGCGGGATGCTCGTCTGTGAGCTGGGAACTCCATTGCGATTGTTGATTAAATCGCGCCTCGTGCCGACGTAGTTGTTTAACAGTTGATCAACGGCTTGCGATGAATTGAAGGGATACGCGGCGGCAAAATTGGATTGTAGGCCCCACAGATTTCGATCCTCAATTGCCTCCGCAGCAGTGAGGTCTTCGAGGAAGGTTGCTTGATTAGCAAAGTAACTGTCTGCGATGTTGGATCCCGGCGCACCGTAGATCTCATCAGAGAGGGTCTTCAGCCGACGGTTGAACATTTCGTTGAGTGTTGAGTCACTGTAGACGCGCTGGAAAAGACCATTGAGGCCAGGGGTGAGAGTGCTGTTTGAGAAAAGTCTATTATCAAAGTACGGCGGATTGGTACTACGAATCCAATTGTGTCCCAAGGATAGGTCTTGGTCCCAAGGTAGGGGCGTCCACAGACCCGTCCCTTCAGAATCGATGTACCAGTACATGTTCTTGTGGCCAAAATCGAGGTTGCCAATTAGAGAATTGACGGCCAAGTAGTTGACCAGCGAGGCAACATCAACGTTGTCGAAGATCCAACGGGAGAGGGCCGATCCGGAAAGTCCTTGAACCGCATTAACCAGTTGCTGAAGGTCGCTGTTGTTCTCGTATTCGCGGCTATCTTTGTCGACTTGGTCGGTCGAACTGTTGAGTGGGTTGTTGACTTTATAGAGAGCCCCGTCGGTGTCCAGGCCACTGCGGTCGAGGTATTCTTCGTCGCCTTCTTCGACTAAGTCGTAAAGGCCGTAGAAGACGCCGTTGCGCTGGACGTAGACTGAGAATGCTTCCAGAGATGCCGGATGTCCCGACTGTTCCCAAATGTCGTAGGCTATCGTGTTGCGGATCTTTGTTTGGTCAGCGTAATTCGTCAGCAGATTAAAATCGCTGGCACGACCGATGTCGTCACTGATCAGAAATTTGTCACCGGTGTTAGAGTCGAAGTCAAACGATTTTTTTGGAAAGTCGTTGCCGCGCGTTGATTGACCGTGGGCGTTGGTATCAATGTTGTCGTAGAACTCGCCGTTAAAAAACAGCGATCCTCTTGCTCCCGCGTCAGTGAATGTCCCTGCCGTGTTTTGCACAAACCATTGGAACACCGGAAGGTCAGTCGTGAGACTGGGGTCAGTGACGACCGTCCCAAAATACTCAGCCGAGTTCAGCAGGTCGGCAAACCTAGGAGCACGCGTCTCATTTCCCGCAGTATCCGAGGCCGTGAAATACCACCGGAACAATTGTCCCGCACCTCCAACGTTGCTTACCGTTGCTGAGAAAATTCCGTCGTTGGCAAGAGCGTCGCCATTGGTACCATTGTCGTTGGCAACCAACGTAATTTCCGATCCGAAGTTTGAGCGGTAGTGCAATCGAACGCTATTGTTGTCCAGCGGCAAAGTGAAATCGGAAACACTCGCCGATATCACAAGAGAATCATTCGGATTCACCGAAACACCGTTGGGAGTCACTGATTCGATCGCCGGACCAAGCGAAACGGCATTACTGTTTCCAAACTCTGGCGTCGGAAACGCGAGGTAGTCCGCAGCACCGCTGGCAACGTTAGTGGTCAGTCGAGGGACCAGCAGAAAGTCGCTGCTGCCAGGAGCATTTAGCGCGTGGATCGCCAAAACGTTCGTTCCGTTTTGCAGTAGGTTAATATTGTTGTTCAGCGAAAACGAAACGTAGTTAACCGCCAAAGCATCAGGGTGCTGACCCGTTGCGCTGGATAGGAAGTTCGGCGAATTGGGAGCATTGGATTGAGCGACAACCGTACCGTTTAAATAGGCGATAAACCCGTCGTCGTACTGAAGTTCCAGCTGAAGACTGCTAACGGCGCTGGCATCGGTGATGTTGAATTCGTTGCGCAAGTAAACACTTGTGGTTCCCGAAGTCACCTCTTTGGTGAAAAGGCCTGCGTAGCTGGTGCTACTGTTGGGGTTGTTTTCGTATCCGATCGCGCTGGTTGATTGAGTGAATCCGTTTGCTGCCGCGTCGAAGTTGAGCCCTCGCCAAACGTTGTCGACCGAACTGTTGCTCGGCTCAAGGAAGTAACTTGAACTTGTTCCCTCGACCAGTGATCCGGCAGGTAAACCGTAGGAAATATCGGACACCTGAGCAGGATAGTCGGCTCCATTACTTCCAAAGGACGACAACAAAGTGCCCGACGGATCATAGAGCCCGATGTAATCGCCGCCGGCGCTGAGTTTAAAGTTTGTGTGTTGAAAGCCAGCGGGGTCAACGATATCTTGGCCTGACGCAAACACGACCAAATAGTCGTTGGCGGCAATGGAGACATTGCCTTCGAAAGTCCAGGCAGACGGATCCGTCGGATCGTCAGACAATGTGTAGCCATTGAGATTGACTGCCGTACTACCATTGTTGTGTAGCTCAACCCAGTCAGGCCTCGCTCCAAAACCATCCTCAAACGAATTGGTGTTGGACGCGACGAACTCGGAAATAACTACCGCCAACATCGCCCTCGGTTCGAGCGGCCCATAATCGGTTGAACGGCTTGAAGCGCGCTTTGATTTTCGGGTAGATTTTCGGAGGCGACGGTGTGGAACTGACAAGAGTATTCTCCAGGAAACCTAACAAGCGCCGATGCTAAAGCGCGAGCCAAAATAGGTAGAGATGAGGGTTACGTAACCGTAACGATCGAAGGCGACAGATATGTTAACAATATAGTCTTTTCAGTCGTTTAAAGCAACCTAGATCCATGTTCCGCCATAGATTCGGGGTTGGAGGTAAGCGGGTAAGGCGGAGGCATTGTTATGTTTGCCTCCGTCCTCCCCGT
>CALDEW010000456.1 GCA_937942355.1 uncultured Pirellulaceae bacterium
AGCGACTCGTCTCCCAATGGCCGCATGTTTGGGTTTAGGAACGGACGTAGTGAACATGGAAGAATTGTCGCCTAAAACCGACAGCGCATCCTCCTCGGAGATGCTGGTGTATATCAAGCAAGGAACTTGCTTTGCGAGCGATTTGGTCGCATCGCAAAACTCCGCCGCAATAAATTCGTCGTGATAATTCACGTCGGCGGCTATCAGCACGTCGCCGATTTGGCTGATCTCGTACATTGCCAACAACTCAGCCGAACCACGGTACGTATTTTCAACGCGGATCTTGTGAAGGTTGTCGTCGGACTGATTGAAGGCTTGCTTCAACTCCTCCAATGGCCCCGCAAGACTAGGGGCACATAAAACTACAATCGTTGAATCCCTATCTGCTGAACCTTGTGATACGAAGATCATCAGAATTGCAGTGACAGTTGCAACGCTAGAGAGGATTGTGTAACGGCTCATTTTCGCTGTTTAGTTAAGGCCAGTGGAAAACAGGAAGCTACCATAAAGCAAGCGAGGAACTAACGGTAGCCAATAGAGAGAATTTGCCCCATGATTTGGGTGTTTGAAGTTCCCCAAAGTTGGTAGACAGTGAGTCTCCGTATGTCATGATAAGATGACGAAAGGAAGATTCATGAAATCCAGAAGAACATTTTCCCGCGACTACAAGCTTACCGCAGTTAAAAAAGTCGTTGAACAAGGCCTCTCCTTTGCTCAGGTTGCTCGCGATCTTGGTATTCGAGACACGCTGATTCACAATTGGAAGAGAGCTTTTGAGGCCGACGGCACTCTCCAGGCCGAAGTCAACGAGAGTCCCTCAGTCGAGGCTGAGCTGAAGCGTCTACGTGAAGAGAATCGTCAGCTCAAGATGGAGCGTGACATTTTAAAAAAAGCGACGGCCTTCTTTGTAAAAGAAAACGGCTAAGGCTTCAGTTCATCAAGGAAAACGAGAAGATTTGGCCCGTACAGGTGCTTTGCCGCGTGCTTCAGGTGACGCGCGCGGCTTTTTACAAATGGATTGGCCGCAAGCCATCGGCCACCGATCAGAAGCAAGCGTTGATCGTTTCCGAAGTCAAACGCCTGCACGCGTTGCCACGCCATCAAGACTATGGCAGTCCGAGAATGCATCGCTTACTTGTCAATCAAGGCGTTGTCTGTTCAGAAAACACGGTAGCCAAATTAATGCGTGAAAATCAGATTCAAGCACGAAGCAAACCAAAATTCAAAGTTTCCACCACCGATTCCAATCATGATTTCCCAATTGCTCCAAACCGATTGAACCAACAATTTAGCGTGTCAAAAATTAACCAAGTGTGGCTGACAGATTTCACTTACATTCCCACTTGGGAAGGCTTTAGCTATCTGTGTGCGTTTAAAGATCTCTGTTCAAGAAGGATCATCGGCTGGGCGATGAGCTGCTCGATAGACACGCAACTGGCGCTCGCAGCGTTGAATCAAGCAATCGCCCTACGGAATCCGCCACGGGGGTTGATCGTTCATTCTGATCGAGGGTCACAATTTGCGAGTAAAGCATTTCGGAAACGGATTCGTGATTGCAGATTCATGCAAAGCATGAGCCGAAAAGGAAATTGTTACGACAATGCTCCGATGGAAAGCTTTTTCAAAAGCTTCAAAGTCGAGGAGGTTTACCATGAGAAATACGAGTCGCACGAACAAGCCGTACGCGCGGCAAACGATTACATCGAGCGATTTTACAATCCAATACGCTTGCACTCGGCGCTAGATTACGTAAGTCCAAACGAGTTTGAGCAACGTTTGTTGTTGAAATAAGGGAGGGCTAGAAATCTGTCTTCGTCGGAGCCATTGATCGGTCACTCGTTAAGAGTGGTGACCGATCAATGGTGACAGAGAAGCCAGATTTCGGACTGTCTTTGTTGGTGGATTGGGAGGGAATGATCCCGTCTAATCTGCCTAACCATTAACACTGATTCACTGTCAACTTTTCTTGGGGAACTCCAATGCGCTCTGCGGAGAAAACGCGGTTCCGTCGGCCCATTATGAAAATCATACACCCCTGGATTTCCCCAGCGATAAATTAGCTCCCCGCCTTGACCACGGGCTCCTCCTGTCGATGTCGCCGCTTCTGCGGTCGTGGTGCTATGATCTATCACCCATAACTCATCAATATTATTGGGACAAAGCACGATCTCATCTCGCTCTTCGCTGTAGTCGATCCCGCTGATATGAAAGTAATCCCCGCTAAAGATCCCCGCATTGAAGTTGATGTCGACTCGCCCACGTTCCTCCCCCACGTCGGCAAAGTTCGCTCCATTTGCATCTAGGTCTTGTACAAGGTGATTCTCTAACGCCCACTCCCATACCACGTTCGTAGAACCATCCAACAGGTTTGGCTCCAGCTCCTGGATTTTTTCCATCCACACTCCATTTACATCAGACACCGGTTCCCATCCCAGCGCCTCCATTTCCGCTGCCGGTACGAATTCCCAAACCGTGACTAAGACATTTCCGTTTCGCATTGGCTTTAGATCATGGTGGAACGTGAGTTCCCCCGGGACCTGTTGCGTATGTTCCCAGACCACCGTTGAATCGGACTCAACAAGTTGCACGGTGCTCCATGAACCTGGTAAGAAATCGCCTCCGGGGATATCGTTACGTTGTCCACTTCTTAGTAATAATCCATCTTCCCTTAAATACGCCGCTGAACCATTGACCGCAGACAAATTCGATTCCCATGTATGCAGCACGGTTCCCTCAGAATCTATTAAGCGCGTCTCACCAGAACCTCCAGTAAGCTGAAAAAGCGCATAGTAGTCAGGATTGGGAAGCTGTGCTTGACAGACGAGGGGTGTCAGAAGAAATGAAAGAAAAAACAATAGACGGATAGTCATGAGTTGGGTCCATTAATAGAAGTAGATTCGTCCAACGAATTTTCGGTAAATGCAATACACCGAATTGCAGTTAATTAAGAAAGGCCTTCGCGAACAAGAAGTTGATTCTCACAAGCAGGCAATGTTACCTGACCTGTAGCAAGTCTCACTAACCTGTTGCGACAATTTCACTCGAGAACCAAACACCTATCTTAAGGTCGCCAATCGCTCATTGCAAACAATGGCTTCGCTACTTAAACTGAGTCGCTTCGACTGGACAAAACTTCCGACATGAAACGAAAAAGCGGACATCTGGACCCGTCACCAACGGATCCGGGCGGAACGGTTCAAGGCTCTTAGAACGGTTTAAGGCTCCTGAAGCCTCTTTTCTTATTCAATGCGATTTCCTATCGCTTAATAAACATGACGTTTCCGGTATCCAGAACCGCATAGACGACACCCGTTTCGTTCGCAAACTCGTTCACCGCGCGAATACAGCCGGCCCATTTGTTGCCTGCCCAAGGCCCAAA
>CALDEW010000457.1 GCA_937942355.1 uncultured Pirellulaceae bacterium
TCAACCAACAATCGCTGGCAAAAATCGCCGAGTTGCAATCTGCAACTTCCAAACGATCATCCTCTGGCGGTAAATCAAAGTCACCGTCCAAATCTTCTTCAAAATCTAAGCCATCCAAAAGCGCAGAGAAACTGTCAGAGATTAATGGTATCGGCCCCAAGTATCAGAAGAGACTAAATGCTCTAGGTGTTAAAACGATCAAAGAAATCGCAAAGTGGTCTAATGCCGATGTCGAAAAATTCGCTGATAAGCTCGGCTGCGGCGAAACAGTGACTAAGGATTGGAGAGAGAAAGCGAAAGAGCTGGTCAAGAAATAGATTCTCCCTCTAAGATTACTTGGGGTCGTGTCGAATTAATTATGATTTCTGCCTAAGCTGAGTTAGAAAGTTTCTTACCTGCCGTTTTCCAACCTGCTGCTTGGATTCAAATGTCAGGTAAAAAAACCCTATACTCACCCCCAACAACATAGGCCGCGTTAATTTTTGGGACAAAGCTTAGTGCAGCGCTACATCTTAGTTTCAGGGTAGTGGATGAGGCCACGAATCCTGCAGCTGCATTAAACGATGAATCAAACGATGCATTAAACGATGCATTAAAGAGTGAATCAAAAGGTAAAGGATGGGCAGGACTCGTCGCCTCATCCACTACCTCCTACCTCAAATCTAAGGGGGGCCATGGCGCTAATTCGAGATCAATAGTTCAAACGGACGGTGATCGCTGGTCTTTTCATCATCCGGGAAATCGCCTGGACGAACGATAATTTTGCAGCTCGCATTCCACGCTTTGGCGGGACCGGACAGGAACGCAAAATCCAACATGCTTCCCGGATAGTCGTCCTTGCCATCGGGCTCTTCGGGATTGTCGTACCAGTTGGTGTCTATCATTTCGACAGGTTTCACCCACTTCCATACGTTGTCATGTAACATTGACGCGAAGCCCGAATTTCCTTTTTCGGTGGCAAAAACATAATCTAAGTTATAGTCGCCAAGTGCCACGACGGGGAGCAGTTGCGTCCGCGCCCACGCTACCAGCTGTTTCGTTTGAATCAATCGAACTTCCTCTTTGCCGCGAGCGAGATGATTGTTCATCACGAAAAACTCCACCCCAGTTTTTTTATCTTTAAGATGAGCGACCAAGGGTGATCGGTAACGGTTTTTGTAGTTGATTTTTTCGATTTCAAAAGACTTAATGAGATCATACTTGCGAGTGTCAAACGCAATCGCAAGTCGATCGTTGCGTCCTGAACGAGACATGATCAACTCAAAATCTTCGCCCAAAGTCTCTTCGAATAAGTCTTTCGCTGACGGTAGAAATTCGGTCAGAGCATAAACGTCATAGGGGCCCAACTCTGACAGTTGTTCTGCAATTACCTCCGGGTCGCTGCCTTCGGATTCGATATTCCAACAGAAGAATTTTGCCTCAAACGTTTCTCCTGTGCCAGCGTTGGATGCCGTTTCCGCATTAGCTTCTTTTTCTTTGGGAGGATCTGGATGCACAGCATCGTTAGATCCTGATTCTTGTTTCTTCACGTCAACGGCGGGCGAAACGACCGTTGGTGACGATGCCGTGGCGTCAACGGATTCGCCCATTTTGGATGCGGGTTCACAACCGCAAACCAAAAGAATCAATGTCGCGACAAATGCACTAGGTACCAGTGAAGTCCGGCAAACGGGAAATGTCATAGTTTTTTGGAATTAGGTGAAGAAAGTGGGTCAGCTTAGATCTGGGACAGTACAGCCTTGGCAGCCTCGATCGTTTTATCAATGTCGGCTTCGCTATGAGCGTTTGAAACAAAGAGAGCCTCAAATTGACTGCAAGGCATGTAGACCCCTTGCTCGATCAAGCCCCAGAAGTACTTTGCGAATTTCTCGGTGTCACACTGTGACGCACTCTGCCAATCAGTTACCGGTTGGTTGTTGAAAAACAGTGTCATCATGCTGCCAACTCGGTTGATAGAAAAATCGACGTGCGCTTGAGCAGCCGCGTCCGCCAATCCTGTCTCCAACCTTTGGCTGATCGTTTCCAACCGTTGGTAAGGTGGATCGTCACGCAGTGCCGTCAACATTGCGATACCCGCAGCCGTCGCGATCGGATTACCGCTGAGGGTACCGGCTTGATAGACCTTACCCGCAGGTAAAACGTGTTGCATTATCTCTCGTTTACCAGCAAAAGCTCCCAACGGAAGACCGCCACCAACGATTTTTCCAATCGTCGTTAGGTCTGGCATCACACCCAAGAGCGATTGGGCTCCGCCATGGGCGACGCGAAAGCCACACATCACTTCGTCGAAAATCAACACAGCCCCCTTATTTTCGGTCAGGGTGCGCAGCGCTGATAAGAATTCGGGCGTCGGAGTAACGCATCCCATGTTGCCGCAAACGGGTTCCAAAATAACGGCCGCAATTTTGTCCCCGTGGTCCGCGAACGCTGATTCAATCCCAGCAACATCGTTATAGCCCAGCACCATCGTGTCAGCGCTGGTGCCAGCGGTGACTCCCGGTGAATTAGGCACCGCCAACGTTGCCGCCGCGCTGCCCGCTGCCACCAACAGACTGTCTACGTGGCCGTGATAATTGCCGGCGAATTTTATAACGATGTCGCGTCCGGTGTATCCGCGGGCCAAACGAATGGCGCTCATCGTCGCTTCGGTACCCGAATTCACCAATCGAACCATCTCGACCGATGGCATCGCTTCGATGATCAATTCCGCCAGTACGTTTTCGGCGACTGTTGGGGCTCCGAAGCTGGTGCCTTTATCAACAGCGGCGTGAACGGCATCTTTGACGCCTTCAAACTGGTGCCCCAAAATCATCGGCCCCCAGGAACCGATGTAGTCTATGTATTGGTTGCCGTCGATGTCGAAAAGGTATGCCCCTTCTCCACGTTCAAAGACGATCGGAACGCCACCCACTGCGCCGAAGGCTCTGGCGGCACTGTTGACGCCGCCGGGCATCAGTGTCTTCGCACGGGCGAACTCAGTTTTGCTTTTCGCTCGATTCATCACGCGACCGCTTTCCTATCAATCTCACTTTTCAAAGCACCGATTCTATAGTGCGCAGCATTTGTGCCAATAGGCCGGTTGTAGCGAATAGTCGTTGTTGCGAATCATTGAATACTGTCATTGAGCCGCAAAAACTGTGAAAAGTCTATTCTCATTCAATAAGGCTCGCTTTAAACTGAATGGAGTTAACTTCTTCCCACATCCATCGTTAATATGATCATCGCGATTGACGGTCCTGCCGGAGCAGGCAAAAGTACTGTGACCCGACGTCTGGCCGATCGTTTGGGATTCCAGTTTCTCGATACTGGAGCGATGTATCGCGCGGTAACCTTCGTGGCGCTACGCGATGATGTAGGGCTCGATGACGAGGACGCCTTAGGCAAAATCGCTCAGAACATTGATCTGCGATTCGAAGACGATAAAGTCTTCGTCGGCGGTGAAGATGTCACTCAGGCGATTCGCAAGCCCGAGGTGACTCGCAAAATCAAATCGATAGCTGACGCAGTTGAGGTCCGTCGCCATTTGGTTTCCCTGCAGCAGAAAATTGCTGCCAGCGGAGACTTTGTCAGTGAAGGCCGCGACCAAGGCACCGTTGCGTTTCCCGATGCGATTTGCAAAATCTATCTAACGGCATCGACTCGTTTCCGCGCCATCCGCCGAGCGTTGCAATTGGAACAGCAGGGCGTGAAGGCGGGCTTGGAAGAGGTTATCGCTGAGATTAACTCCCGAGACTACAACGACGAAAATCGAAAAGTCGGCCGCTTGCTAAAGGCCGATGATGCGGTCGAAGTAAACACCGACAATAAAACGATCGACGACGTTGTTGACGAATTGGAACAAATCGCAAAAGAAAAGATCGCGGACTCTGAATCGTCTCAGCAGCGGTCTAAAAGCCCCAAAGTAGTTTGACTGAACCGCGATTCACCAAGTACTGCTGTTTGAGTTCCAGCTACGAAGTGAACAGTAAATCCGGTGCTATTTTTCCGGCTCGAATTGCTTCGAAGAAAACCTGGTTGCTGACCAGAACGTCGTCCAACTGGAAAATCTCATCCAGTGTCAGGAACTCGAAAGAGGCTACCTCATCCGGATTGGGGAAAACACGATCCAGCTCATCGGAAGTAGCCGTCCACCAGTGCAATCGTGTACCTTTGGGGGTATAGCTATTCCAGATTTCGGCCACTGCGGTCGCGCTGATGTTCAGTTCTTCGTTCATCTCTCGACGAAGCGCTATTTGGGGTGTCTCATCGACTTCAATCATGCCTCCGGGAAAGCAAAAGAGATCCGGAGAACGTACCGTCGCCGAACGCTTGATCACCAACAAACGGTCGCCATTGGAGATGATGGCGACAACGGCACAGGCGGGGTGAGCATTTCTAGCCATTGATTAAGCGATTAAGTCTAGGGGGCAAGGAGATTGTCGACGTTGGTGGTTGGCGGCTGATTATAGTTCTTCGCTGCAATACTTACAGTACTTTGCATCGGCGTCGTGGCCTTCCGAGATACATGTGCTGCACGATCGCGTGGAAATCGGTTTGCGTCGAGATTCGAGGATCTCGGCAGAAACAAAACCCGTTGGAACGATGATCAGGCTGTAGCCTAACAAGATCAAGACAGCCGAAAGGAACTTTCCGGGCGGTGACTTGGGGACGGTGTCACCGAAACCGACGGTCGTCATGGTTACGATGGCCCAGTAGATGCCTTCGGGAATCGATTCAAAATCGCTTTCGTTGACCTTTACGATTGTTCCGTTTGCCGATTCCTTTTTCTTTGTGAGATAGAAGCTTTCGATTTCGTACATCAGCGTTCCTGTCACCGTCACAATGATCATCACGACGGTGAGAAAAACGATAATCTTCGCGCGGGCCCTGAAAATAGCCCCACCCAGGTCATCGGCTTCTGATTGAAACCAACCCAGTTTGAAGATCCTGAAAACACGCAATAGTCTTAGAGATCTGATCACCGAAAACGCGCGCGTGTTGCTGCCGACTAATATTAGGAAGTAGTCCGGCAACACGGACAGCAAATCTATAATTCCCCAGAAACTGAAAATGTAGTTCTTAGGCTTTTGAACGCAGTAGATCCTGAGCAGATATTCAACAGTAAACAGGGCTGTGAAAAACCAAGAAGCGTTTTCGATCCATGCTTTATTTTTGTAGTCTGGCACGGTCGCTAAGCAAGTGATGACGACGCTGGCCACGATGGCAATGAGCAGACTAATGTCAAACAATGCGCCCAGCGGAGTGTCGGCTCCGAAAATGATCTCATGAATCTTCTTTCGAAACGCCAGCGATCGCGATTCAGAAGGGAAGTCATTCTTGTTTGACATTATTCGTCGTTGGAGGTTCAGGAATTTGGCGAGTCTCAGATGCCGCTGACCGGTTTCATGGAAACGGTCGTGAATCAGATTTGCGGTGCCCAGTTTATCGAAATTGAAACTCTTTGTCGTGGCCAGTTTGGGCCCGTCAGATGCACCTCGACCCGCAATCGGCTATGATAATAGAACAACATCAAGCAACCTAACCCAACAAATACACAGAAAATACCATGGTTTCAAAAGGCTACCTCGGAATCGATGCGGGCACGCAGGGATTGTCAGTCGTTTTTACTGACGAAAACTTGGATGTTATTGCGACCGGAGACGGAAGTTATGACATGATTCCTGGCTTGGATGAAGGATGTTACGAACAACTTCCCAGCGATTGGGAGGCGGCTTTGGTCGCCGCGATGTCTGATCTTCGTTCAAAAACCGGCGCCGAATTAGACGTACTGGCGATCGGTATCTCCGGGCAAATGCATGGCGAGGTACTTGCGGATGCCGATGGGAATGCACTGGGACCTGCACGCTTATGGTGCGACAGTCGTAACGAAAACGAGGGCAACGAACTCACTGAAGCGATGGGAGTCAAAATGCCCAAACGAATCACCGCCGCCCGCTGGCTTTGGACGATTCGCAATCGCAGAGAGCTAGCCGCCAAGGCCGCTCACATGACCACGCCTGGCGGATGGATTGCTTACCGTTTGACCGGGCAGTGGAACCTTGGCATGGGTGATGCTTCGGGGATGTTCCCCATTGACCAATCGACGTTGGACTATGATCAAAAACTGATCAGTCAATTCAATAGCATCGCCAAGGGGCCGGTCGCACTTGAAACGCTCTTGCCTCAAGTCCGCCGGGCCGGCGCCGATGGCGGAACGCTTGATAAAACAGGAGCCGAAATGATGGGGCTGCCCGTTGGAGTTCCGGTTGCACCGGCCGAAGGTGATCAACCTGCTTCACTGGCCGGTTCGTTGATTGGGAATGCGGGCATGGTTTCCTGCAGCTTTGGAACTTCGGTGTGTGCAAATTCC
>CALDEW010000458.1 GCA_937942355.1 uncultured Pirellulaceae bacterium
ACGAAACCAAGTGTTTGTAATCCGCCTTCAACTCCTGGTCAGTGTAAAATTCAGATTTCGACTTGCCTCTCAGAGCGGCAAATTCCTCGATGCCACCCCACCATTGCCAGTTGTCAATGAAAGGTACGATGATGCGAACGCCAAGGCGATTGCATTGGGCCAGAACGAAATCCAGAGATTGAAATACTTCTTCGTTGTATTGTCGATGGCCTTCGATATGCCTGGGGCCTTTGTGCTTTGGGCTTTTTATGCTCATCACATAAGGTCGTATCACCCTGCCACCGAATTGGTTTATAGATTCAAGCAAATCAGTTTGCTCAAACCGGTCATTGAACCCCCAATAGGGCTCTTCTCTCATGACCAGCTCCGGAGCGTTGAAAGAGAGGAAGCGGAATTCGTTTTCTCCATCAAATAGCTTGTTGCCCTTTCGACTTATGAAATGTTCCAGTGCTATCGTGGCAGTTGCCGGTAGCTCAGGGGATGCTTGTGGTGGGGGCAGCTGAGAATAAGTCGGGTTTGTTGTCCAGGCAGTAATCACCAACGCCAGCAGCGCGTGTGCTAATGTGGGGAGGATAGCTTTTCTCATGCGGCACACAGTTCTTAACACGATTTAACTAATTAAAGTACTTTATTTCTAGTTTAATGGTAAACAGCCGCCAGACAAGATTGAAAACCCGCTCTAATAAGGCAATTTGTCCAATTTTTCATGTCAATTATCGAATTGTCGGGATGGGCGCTGTGCAATTCAATTTTTTCAATGAAATTTCCAGAGCATCAATAGGCGAAAGGGCAGTAAGGGTGAATTCAGCGACCTTTGGGTGATTTTTGAGGAAGGCTATCGTCCTGAGGTGCTATTATACTTCTTGTCGATTTACAAAATTAAAGTACTTTACTTTTCTTTCGGTTCCGATAAACTTTGCAGTGTAGGAAATTTTTTGAGCCATTCATTGCCGAGGAGTGTTATGAAATTAAAAACAGAACTTCGAACTGGCTTTACACTTGTAGAGCTATTGGTGGTCATTGCAATTATTGGGATTTTGATCGGTATGTTATTGCCGGCCGTTCAGCAAGTTCGGGAAGCGGCGCGACGCACCGAATGTCTGAACAATATGCGACAGATTGGTTTGGCGGCGTTGAATTTGGAATCAGCGAAAGGGCATTTTCCAACAGCCGGAACGGCCGGAAATGCTTTGGCAGTAGATTCTATGGGAACGAGGTTCAGTAGTGATGTTGTGCCGAGCGCACCATTTGGGCGCGAAAATCTCTCTTGGGCGTTTCAGGTTTTACCTTTCATCGAACAGAATAACGTTGCTGCCCTTCGAACTACTTTGACAATCTGGGAGCTTCGCAGTGGAGTTGAGTCCATTCCCGCTTACAGTTGCCCATCGCGCGGCGGGCCCCGATACAACATTCCTGCTTCCAGCGCAGGTGTTGAACAGTGGCTTTGTGCTGACTACGCCGGCTACAGATCGGGCAACGAATACAATAACGAGATTGGCGTCGCATCCAACAGTTTTGAGCACAACCACATCAGGCCCTCTAGAGACGCAGAAGCTCAGACACAGTGGACAGGCATCATCGCCAAGTCGGGGCACGAAAATCTCAACGCCGGTCCTGATCTGAATGAAAAATTTTCATTTATCGGATTTGGTGCTGTTTCCGATGGTTCCTCTAATACATTCATGTTCGGTGAGAAATCGGCATCAGCCAAAAATTACACGACCGTCTCTGGAGACGGGCATGCTGTATGGTGGGAGAACAACGGATACATTGAGGCCAGCGGCCATGCCACGATGCGGGAGATCACGCGCTTTGGATTGGTAGCGGACAACGACAGCAATCCAAATCTTCCCGTTAATTCGGCCACTGGATTTCGACAAGACACTTGGTTTGGGTCAGCACATCCTGGGACCACAAATTTTGTTTTGGGAGATGGTTCCACGCATGCGGTTTCTAACGATGTCGGTTGGGTTGTCATGAATCAAGTCGGGCAACGGTCAGACGGCTCTGTTGTTAACGTCACCGAATTGTAGATCGCAATGTTGTTTGCCGAGAAGCTGAGTGAAGAAAGCTGAGTGAAGAAATGAGAACAATCGTCGTCGCCGTTTTACTTTCGTGCCTGTTGGCAATTCAGGGGTGCGGAGCTTCGTCCGTGAATAGGCAGCTCGCTAAATTCGCTGACGACAACATTCAGAAGGCAACAATGTTGTATACAGTTTTCGTTGCTCTTAATCGTTATACCGGACCGGCCAACGCCGAAGAGCTGAAAGAGTTCTTCGCAACAAACGAAAAAGCGCAAAAAGGCTTGAGAAATCTCGGCATGTCGGCGAGCAACATTGATGAGTATCTCGTTAGCCCGCGAGACAACGAACCCTACGAATTTCGCTGGAGTGCGAAAATCAGTCCCGTGGCGGGGCCATATCCTGTGGCGTTTGAGACCGTGGGCGTTGATGGCATTCGGTTAGTCGGTTTTGCCGGTGGCGAGATCATTGAAGTCGACAATGAAGAAGAGTATCAAGATCTTCTCGCCGGAAAACACTCTAAAAAAAATCCAGAGGAACAAAGACGTGAAGATGAAGGCCTTTGACACAACAAGATTTGCGATGAGCAAAGTCTTGCCGCAGCGAATCACAAATGGTTCGTTCCTCATGCGTCGCGTTAAAGGGTTGCTAGCCGAAGGATCGCTGAATGAATCCGAGGAAGGTGAATGAGAGGTGAGCCAGAATGGAATTTGAGTTTAAATGATCTTATAATGCTCAAGAAGTTGGGTTTTCCCGCTACGCCTATGATTGGCGAGAACGGCATTTAGATTCTTTTAAATTTGAAATCCAGCGGCTGCATTGAACGATGCACTAAAGGCTTATTCAAAGGGTGAAGGAGGGGCAGGATTCGTTGCCTCATCCACTACCTCCACCCCTAAATCTAAGTTGGAACATAGCAACTAGGCTGAAATGCGCGACACGCGTTTAGAGCTCCGACGTGATCCGACCAGCAGAAGCCAATTATGTACTCTACCCTACCGAGCCACGCGGGTTTGGCGCTGATGTTCAGGACGATCTTTCTCGGGGGCGATTTAGCCGGGGCACGAAGTAGAAAATTACGCGCCGGTGAATCTAAAGTCCGCTTGTCAATGAGAAAGGCTACTGGGGCGTCTGTGTAGCTTGGCTACAAGAAAAGAGCAGGTTAGATTAAGCTAAGGAGATTGTGCACCGATCAATTCTGTGCGTTCCGCAATTCGCGAAGCGTCCAACCCCAAGATAGCGGAATTCAACCGTTGCTTCGCAGTGTTATGCATTCCCAACGCGAAAGTCTGTTTCATGAGTCAAGATTCTCTACCGCGTCTCAAGGACGTAGCAAAAGCGGCCAGCGTTTCCGTTCCGGCGGCTTCGAGAATACTTCGTGGAGATACGGATTCCTTTAGCGATGACACGACACAGCGTGTTTTGCGAATTGCTAAAAAGCTTGGGTACCGAAGAAATCTGCTGGTCAATGGTATTCAAACAGGTCGCACAAAAACTGTCGGGGTGCTTGTGCCACCGTACGACTCGTTCTGGATTGGAGTGATCGATGGAATTCACAAGCAGCTTGCCGATGTGGACTTCTTACCTATCACCGTCTGGATTGGCGACCATGATCATTTTCCTTACTTCGAAGATACACATGATAAAGGTATCGAACTCATCAATCGACTTCTTGACCGACGTGTCGACGGGTTGATCATGTGGCCGCAGATTGCGGTTTCCTACCGAACATATTTTCTTGAAGAAGCGCTTCGGACCACGCCCGTGACAATCGTCGATGAACATTCACCGATTGCTTTTGGAGATACGGTGGTCAATGACGAAGTCGCTGCCACGGGGCAAGTTGTTGATTTGCTGACAAGTTTTGGCCACCGCGACTTCTGCTGCCTCAGCGAACCAGAGGATCCAGCGCATGCTTGGTCAAAAGTAAGAACACAGGCCTTTGTTGACAACGTGGTTGCTAAAACGGGAAAGGAACCGGTTGTCGATTATATCTCTCCTCAAGACCCCGGAGCGATGTTTGTGGCGATCAAACTGCTCGGACAGAGTCCAAAACCGACTGCCGTTTTCGCAGTGACTGATCATCACGCTGAAGTGATCTACCGTGCAGCGGCGCAGCTTGGCAAACGGATTCCTGAAGACCTCTCGGTGGTCGGGTTTGGGAATCTGGTGTTGGGTTATGAGTTAACACCCGCGCTGACGACCGTTGACCAAAACCCGCGGCAGATAGGAATGGAAGCAGCCAAATTGGTCATTTCTAGGGTCTTGGCGGACCAGAACAGTAACCAAGCTAAGGTTCAGAAGATTCAAACCAATTTGATTCCTCGTGAGTCAGTTGCTTTGGCAAAGAAAGTAGATTCGTAACCCACAACGGACCAAAAAAAATTGGAGGCAACCGTTGAGGTTGCCTCCAATGCTCGGATTACCCATCTAGCAAGACGGCCTGTACATCGCATCAGAATCCTATTAACCCGCGATACGACGTCGACGGCTCGAAGCGAATCCTAAAATTCCCAACGAAACAAATCCCAAAGCACTCGGCTCAGGAATGGCTGATACTGGCGAGATGGATATATTGTCGACGAATATGGCCACGTCCGAAGCATCGCCGTTGGTCGAAAATCCAAAACGGGCAAATTGTTCGTCGGAACCTGTTAGGCCTGCCGGTATGACAAACGACGCCGTGCCGGTAAACACATCAGCAGCCGCAAGATCAGCACCACCAAGCTCCACGACATTTGGGCTTGGCCTCACGAAACTAAAGCCAGGCGATCCTGATTGAAAGAAGTTGGTCAGTTGGAAGAAAGTCCCATCAGTGCCCGCGCTGGTGTCGATGGTGTAGTCATACTGGACTAAGTAATCCGTAGGATTGTTGACGGCAGCGTAAAAAGCAGCGTTAAAACTTGAAGTTGGATCATTGGACTGTGTAAAGCCAGCATTGTCGGAGAAAGAGCCGGTGTTCGTGAAGGACAACCATAGGTTTCCATCTCCGTTTACATCAGTAAGCACGTGGCTCACGTCACCATCTGCGTCCGAAAACGGACCTGACCACCCTTGATCAGTTCCATCCTGAAAATCCCAAGAGATTGTTTGGGCATGACCTACCGCCGCAAATTGCATTACAAGAGTAAGCGCGGCCAGCAGAACGTAGCGAGTTTTCATAGTAGTTCTCCAAAAAGTGTTAAGGCTCTGGCAGTTAATGTGTTGAGGAAAAAACGAACCAAACAGGATCTGTCAGATAAATCGAATTAAAGTGCTTTATTAGCATTTCGGCTCTAGGCCAAATTGGTTTGAACACAAAACATCGAAATCAAAGGGTGATTCAAAAAAACCTCATGGTTAAAGTAGTTTAAACGGAGGTGTTCCTGATGCAACGGTTTTCAGTGGTAATTCTGGCTTTTACACAATTTAATCGTGCACAGGCGACTTTCGGCTGTGCGATTGCGATTCGAATGGGCCACCGGTTCATCGGAAACTGAATCTTTTTCCGGCGGCGACAGGCAAACGTAATCCAGCGATGTCAAAACGCATCGTCTCGTAACGACAATTGGCGTCCTTCCCATCGCGCGCTTTACCCGCTGGTTGGAATAACCATTTGGGCTCTGTCACAACTTTTCCAGCCGCTGATTCGCGTGTTTTCTGACGAATTAGAAATTCTTATCGACAACCTCTGACTTTTCCTTTGACACCCAAGGAAACTGACATAGGTTTCTTATGACCTGTTCGTGCTGGGGAGCAACGCTCAGGTTTGACGGCAAGGTTTGGCTAGGAGCCATAGGGGCCTTGCCGTCTTTTTTTTCACATGCTGCGTCATGATGTGATTTCGCATCGTCGTTTCTCTGACGCCTCATCGCCACGTTGCGATATCTAAACATGCTGCCCTCGGCACCTGCCCACAGCGACCGAAACCACTTGTTTTTCTTGGGTTCTGTGATTTCTTCCCCGGCGCTAAACGCTTGGCATTGCCAATGCAAATGTCCTGATCGTCAAACGAATCCCATCAGGAACAGCAACCATGGCGAAAACCAAAAAGAAGATCAACAGCGACGGAAAAAAACTGCATTCCGACGTAAATGACTCCGCCGCAATCGAGCGCACTGAAGATGCCGCGATTGACGATCCAGTTCGCATGTACCTGATGCAGATGGGCCGTATTCCATTGCTGACTCGCGAAGAAGAAGTTGGCGCAGCAAAGAGTATCGACAAAGCTCGTTTCGAATTCCGAAACACGATGTTGGCCACCGATTTTATGCTCAAAGGTGCCTACGATTCTCTGAAGAAAGTGTCAGAGAAGAAACTGCGTCTTGATCGCACGATCGAAGTTTCTGTCACCAATAAAGCTGAAAAAGAACGGATCATGCTTCGTTTGGTCCCGAACTTGAAAACGATCAAGCATCTCCTGGAGGCCAACAAAGCCGATTTCTTGACGGCAACCAAAAAATCAGGGGACTCCGCCGCTCGCCATGAAGCCTGGAAACGACTGACAATCCGCCGCAACAAGTGTGTACGTTTGGTCGAAGAACTCAATCTTCGATTTAACAAACTACAGCCACTGTTCAACCAGTTGGAACAGATCAACACGCGGATGAAGCAACTGCATGAGATGTTGGTAAAGGCTCAAGAGCCAGATTACGTGGGTTCCAGTTACGATGAAATCAAGGCCGAACTCAACACGTTGATGCTGCAGACGTTCGAAAGCCCCAAAACACTTGACCGCCGCATCGAAAAAACGCGGAAGCTGCATGAGGTTCAGGATGCGGCGAAACGCATTCTTTCTGCCGGCAACCTGCGTTTGGTCGTTTCGATTGCCAAAAAATATCGCAACCGAGGCCTCAGTTTTCTGGACTTGATTCAGGAAGGCAATACAGGGCTGATGCGAGCCGTTGATAAATTTGAGCACGAACGTGGCTATAAGTTTTCGACTTATGCGACGTGGTGGATTCGCCAAGCGATTACACGGGCGATTGCGGACCAAAGCCGTACCATTCGCGTGCCGGTTCACATGATCGACACCATGAGCAAAGTTCGAAACGTCATGCGAGATCTCGTTCAGGAGCTTGGCCGCGAGCCAACCGCTGAGGAAACGGCCGAACGAGCCAATCTTTCACTGGACGATACGCGGGTCATCATGAAAATGTCGCGCACGCCGCTGT
The DNA here is from genome assembly GCA_937942355.1 of uncultured Pirellulaceae bacterium. Classification (GTDB taxonomy): domain Bacteria; phylum Planctomycetota; class Planctomycetia; order Pirellulales; family Pirellulaceae; genus Mariniblastus. The sequence goes on from CALDEW010000458.1 coordinate 7,175, forward strand.
CGCTGGACCAACCTGTCGGAGACAGCGATGACAGCTTCTTTGGCGAGTTTTTAGAAGATTATCGCGATGACGATCCGTTGTACGAAACACACCAAGCTGCCTTGAAATCGCGTATCGAGGAAGTCATGGAGCACTTAAATTATCGCGAACGCGAAATCCTTCGCCTGCGATATGGCTTGGCCGATGGATATTCCTATACGCTTGAAGAAGTCGGGAAAATCTTCTCCGTGACGCGTGAACGTGTTCGCCAGATCGAGTCCAAAGCCGTTCGTAAGTTGCAACAACCTTACAGAAACCAAGGGCTTTCTAGTTTCTTGGACGGCGTCGAACCGACTTGGAAGGACCCCGTCATCGAAAACTAGGCAGTTAACAAAGATCACTTCTCTAAGATCACTTCCAAAGAGCAATTTCCTCTCAACCAAGCCCGGTCAGATAATGTTCTGACCGGGTCTTTTCATGCGCGGGTTTTGGCACGAAATATGCCGTCAACGGAATGTGTGTTTTCTAAATTTATTGAATTTACTCGAGCCAATCTTGTGGTAAAAAGATGTCCAAATATCATCGCGATGTGCGCGTGGTAGCATTTCATTATTCGAAATTATTTTAATGTTAGCCCAACGGCGCAAGCCGTCCGGCTCGTGGAGTAACGTTTTCCCGATGGCTTGAGCTGTTCCGCTAATTACAGCAACGCAAACCAGCCACGTGTACACGACGCGGCCACAGCCACTGATGAAAGAATATCAGCGCTTTAATTTGCGGTATCGCTACATTCGACATAAGCTAAATCAAAACGGTTGTGATTGCCGATAAACCAGATAAATCATTACGGTCATAAGATGGAATTTACGCCAAGACATGAGTAAAGGGCAGAAAAAACACAACGCTGGTGCGAAGACAAAACGCGCCAAACGAAAGCTAGAACAGCTTTCTACTCCCGCGCTGCATGTTGAATCGATTGACGCGGCCAACAATGAATCGGCCCTCAACGTTCAAACTCCCAACACTTACAGCGTGTTGCGGAAGAAAAAGCCCACTGCACCCAAAGCATCCCGCAGCACCAAGTCGTCTTCCGTTGAACCTGCGAAGAATTGGACGAAACTGTCCGACGAGAAACTGTTGGACCTGCGGATGTGTGATTTAGGGTTATCCATCGAATCCACGCCGCTCGAAGGCATGATTCAGCAATTGCACCGTGAAATAGACGCCCACAACATCCGCCTGAAACCGCATTGCTGGTTGAGCGATGAATGGTTTTCGCCCGATGGAATACCCGGTATTGCGATTCCGTTTTATCTGGCACATCCACGGCTAATGCGGCTCGAGCGGCATCAGATGCTGGACGTTGAAGGAGGGACCAAAGCTTGGTGCATGAAGATCTTGCGTCACGAAGCAGGCCACACGATGGACACGGCTTTTGGTTTTCATCGCCGCAAACGATATCGCGAAGTATTCGGGCGGTATTCTGATCCTTATCCCGAATTTTATCGTCCCAAACCGCGGAGCAAGAACTTCGTCCAGCACCTTGAACCGTGGTACGCTCAGAGTCATCCCGCCGAGGATTTTGCTGAGACGTTTGCCGTGTGGTTGACGCCGGGCCAGCGCTGGCGAACGGACTACGCCGGGTGGAAAGCGATTAAGAAGCTCGAGTTCATCGACGATGTGATGGCTGAAATCGCTGGAGCGGCGCCCAAGATCAAATCACGACGGAAGCTCGATCCCGTTGGACGAATGAAAAAGACGCTGCGAGAGCATTACTCTGAACGGCATCAACGATACAACATCAACTATACGACATCTTTTGACGATGACCTCGCGCGTCTATTTCTGTCACCTGATTCCGGTGCGACGCGGAAAGCTCACACGTATTTGCAGAAGCATCGCAATCAGATTTGCGATACGATTTCGAATTGGACGGGCGAGTACCGCTACAACATCAATCAGGTGTTGCGCGAGATGATTGATCGGTGCCGAATGATGAATCTCCGTGTGCGTACCGATGACCAACAGTTGCAGCAGGATACGCTGATCATGGTCACCGTTCACACGATGAACTATCTCTATCGCGGAAATCATCAGGTCGCGCTGTAAGTTGACGACTCGGAGAGTCGCCCAACGTAACTCGACTCTCCGAGTCGAGAACCGCGTAGACTTTGACGTTTAGGTAAAACAGGCTGATCTGTCTAAGCCTCCTTAAACGATTTTCCAGTCGCGTCTTCCCCGAATTCATTGCCCGCTAGCAATCGATCGGATAAATTGTCAACCGTCGAAACTTCAACAGTTTCACCGACTTCAATTTTCCCTCCGCGGTTGAACTCCAATGAAAAAACTTCGTGCGCTAGTTCTGATGCACGAAACGTTGGTT
>CALDEW010000459.1 GCA_937942355.1 uncultured Pirellulaceae bacterium
CGAATGTCAGCCGCGTTTAGCACCAAACGCCGATTGATCTCCAGTAACGCCCACCGCTGCGCATTTGATACCGCAACGACGTTGCTCACGGTGTCCGAAAATGCTGGTGTTGTTTGGTTTTCAATTTGGGATCGACTGCGCGCCGAGGACACCTTGATTTCAGTAGCACCTGCTACCGCAGGGAGGCTGGTCAGTAGGTAGCCGCGCGAATCAACGATGATCCCCGTTGCGTAGGTGGTGCCTGCGGGTGAATCGATCTCCAACAGCATCATGTAAGGCTTCAGATATGCCGCTTGATCAGCGGCGACCGAAGATGACAGGAATGCGAACTTGGGCGGAGCCAACGGCGGTGCAAAGGCCGGCTCCTTCTTATCCTTTTTCGCACGAGGCTGTGGCCGCTGCGGCGATGGATCGGAAAAATCGGTTTCGACAACGATGTTGGGTACTGGTGTGATCGGAGAAACATCATTGAAAGGCTTTAACTTGGCGACTTGCCGCTTGGTTTGTTCTTCCAGTACTCCGAATCGCTTTGCAACCAATGCGCCAGCCACGAGAGTACCAAAAAACAAAAGCAGAAGAATCAGATTACTGCGACGCCGGGCCCTGACGCGCTGAAGAATAATGGATGATCGAATTTCGTCGGAGCGACTGACCACTTCCTGTGAACCGTCTTTTACAGGCAGTTCATTTTCTTCTGATGGCGTCGATGAAAGGGGGGATCGCAATTCGGGGGACCGCGATTGGCGGGGTTGTATTGTGGATTTTCCTGGCGCAAACAAATGGCCGCAGCAAGTACATCGCGTTTGGGCCGTTACTTGGAGGTCTGCTTCGAAGACGAATTCGCAAATCGGGCATTCCAGCTTTACCAGCGACATCAGGTTCCTTGATAGATCCACGTTGAATTCTCTCCAGCCGGAATCTCAGATCAAAATGAGCTACGGCTTGAGAGTTACTTTGGGAGTGCGACGTTTGGGATAACACGTTCGGCAGATTTCGCAGACCATGCCATTGCAGCCACGCGCCGTACAAAACTCGCGCCCATAAAAGATGATCTGTAAGTGCAGTTTATTCCAAGCCGATTCGGGAAACAACTTTTTCAGATCGGCTTCGGTTTGTTTGACGTTTTTTCCATTGGTTAAACCCCAGCGCTGGGCCAGCCGATGGATGTGGGTATCGACCGGGAACGCGGGCACTCCGAACGCCTGAGCCATCACGACGCTGGCCGTTTTGTGGCCAACGCCAGGTAAACTCTCCAGCGCCGCAAAGTCCGCAGGGACTTCTCCGTCGTACTGATCCACCAGGATTTTCGAGAGTCCAGCGATCGCTTTGGACTTCTGAGGCGAAAGCCCGCAGGGACGAATGATCTCTAGGATCTTCTCTTGCGGGACTTTGGTCATCTTCGACGCCGAGTCTGCCAACTTAAACAGTGCTGGGGTGACTTCGTTAACCTTGAGATCGGTACACTGTGCGCTCAACAATACCGCGACCAGCAACGTGAATTCGTTCGTGTGGTCGAGAGGGATCGGCGGGTTAGGATACAGCTGAGTTAGTTTTTGCAGAACATATTCAGCCCGTTCAGCTTTCTTCATCCTATTCTTTTTCGTCTTCATCAGCCGGCGTTTTATCGTCGGCGTCTTTTTCTGAAGCTTTGTCCTGTTCAGTCTTTTTCTCTTCCGCTTTCGTAGAATCCTCTTTAGAGGTTATCTCTTCTGAACTGTCGCCGTTAGACTCCTCTTCCTTGGAGTCCTCCGATTTAGTTTCATTGGGAGAAGTCATTTCTGGTTCGTCTGTTGCGTTTCCATCGTCGAACGATTTCGTTTTGGGTTCGGTAGGTGGTGGGACCGGAGCCTTTTCTTTTTCTTCTGGATCTCCGACTTTGCGAAATTTGTATTCGTGGTCGCGTTTGCGAATCACTTCAGCAGAAATGATGTAGTCCGGGGTGGCGTTGGGGATGTCCGTTTCTTCGCCGTTGATTTCGATCGCTGTACGAACCAATTGATCGGTGATTGCGTGTCCATCAATGATACGCCCAAACACGGTATGTTTGCCGTCAAGATCGGTCGTTCGTTCAAGCGCGATGATGAATTGGCTGGACCCGGTATCGCGTGACCGGGTCACCGCCATGCTCAGAACGTCGGTGAAGTGAGGGCGCGCGTCGGGGTTGTAACACTCGCAGTGGATTTTGTAGCCCGCCGTGTTGCGCGAAGCATCTTTGCGCGTCTTTCCTCCTGTTTGAGCTCGGAAGCTTTCAATGACGCTATGGAACAAGCAGTCATCATAGAAACCACTTTCGACTAACGAGATGAAATTTGCGACTGCCTGCGGGGCTTCATTCTCATAGAGTTCAACGGTGATGTCGCCTTTATTCGTCTTCAACAGCACCCGAGGAAGGTCGTCTGACTTGAATTCGCGCTGGCGAATCAGTGCTTCGTCAAACATCTCTCGTGCGCCGATCTTAATACGACCGGCTTTGGCTGCGTATTCAAAATAGGCGGGATGAATACCGGCTGCGATCAGCTGATCACAAGCCATTAGCACTTCACGATCTCTTCCGTTGTCGGCATCGTTGAGCAAGATGCCCATAACGGTTTGGACATTCTCCTGATTGCTTGCGTCCGCGGAGATCGCGGTGAGGCAACTGTTCTTCAGCTTCTCGATTGTTTCGTTGAGCTCGTCCAGAACATCTTGGTATTTGCCTTGCAGGGCCGTTAGGTCACCGACGCCCGTGTTTATTTCCGCCTCGATAGTCGTCAGATCACTATTGAGCGCAGCCATTTTCGCCTTCAAATCATCGACGGCTTGCTGGGGCGAGTCTTGAAAACTGAAGCAGCTATTGGCCACTGAGAACAGCAAAATCAAGCTGGCCAAACAGGTCACAGGCTTCCAAACGAACACTGGAAAAACAAATCCACTTTTTTTCATCGCGTAACACTTCTTCTAGGTGGCCGTCGTACAACACGTGCGGTAGCCAATTTTCTTTTAGTTATTTTTCTGTAGCAGATCAAAAGAGCTAGGCGTATCTTCGTCATCTTCTTCACTGTCATCCTCTGGCGTTGAAACGCTACTGACGGCGGTTCCAACGGGTGATTTGATGTACTCATGAGCACGTTTGTTTTCGATCGTTATCGAAATAATCTTTGAAGGCTCGGTTTTTGCTGTTTGAAACTGGGTCGCGTCGTGAGTATTTAATTTGTGGATGACCGCAATTCCTTCTTCGCTCATCACCCGGCCAAAGGCTGTGAAACGCCCATCCAATTCGATTTTAGGTTGATGACAAATCAAGAATTTAGAAGCCGTGTTGCCCATCGCATCTGGCATCATGGTAAGCGTTCCCGCAAAATGGCTGCGGGCCTTTTCACGCGTGGCTTCTCCCTCGATCGCGTATCCCACGTTGCCAGTGCCGTTGTCGTTGCGACATCCTGTAGCTGCGTACTCGCTGGGGATCACCTGATAGAATGTACGGCCATCGTAAAAATTTTCTTCTGCCAGTGCTACAAAATTATTCACTGTCAGCGGAGCCTGGTTCTCAAAAAGCTCCACGCGAAAGATGCCTTCGGTGGTTTTAAAGATCGCGATAGGCAGGTCGCCTGTTTGACTCTCTAAACGGCGGATCAATAACTCGTCCTGCCATTTTTGATTAGTTTTTTCCAAGAGTTCGTAATACACGGGCTTCAGCGTACCGATTTGTTCGAGCCTATCGAGAATCATTCGAGCGCGTTCGAAATCCTGTAAAGCGTAACTGGCACGGAACGCGCGGATCAAAATCTCCCACGGGAGCTTCTCTTCAGACAACATCAAACTACAAATCTCTAACGCTAACTTTGGGTTGAAGTGACTCTCAGGATCCTTCGGCGCCAATGCCTCCTGAACCTGTTGCATTACCAGTATGGTGGCAAAACGGTTGCGTCCGGGCGCCAAACGAAAGAGGGCCACGGCTTCGGCGACGATACGCTGCTGGAGCACCTCATTCTCTGTTTCCAGATTCTTGATGACCCGCATATGTTCTTTCTGCTTTTCGACAAAGCCGATCGGTACGGTACGATAAAGCTTATCGATCTGACGTTTGTTGGCCATCAGCGTGGTGCGCGTCATTTCGAAGCGGTTCATGGCTGTTTGAGCTTCGTTGCTTAAAGGCGGCAGTTCTTCAGGCTGCTTGGACGACGAACCATCGTTCGTGCGATTTGAGGAACCTGAACCGCCACGACTTCCCGCAGACCGGTTGCCTGATTGAGCGAAAGTTTGTGCGGTCGTTGCCATCACGAGCAGCATCAACATTGCAAAGAAAAATGTCTTGAAAAGCTTCATCTGATAACTCGAAAAAAAATGGGTTCGTTGCGGTTGCAATATTAAGCTGGTGTGGGATTCGGAAAGTGAGAACGTGCGGCAGTTTTCGTCATTCACTTGTGTTTACTCTAAGGTCACTTTGTTGGGCCGGTATTGATGGTCGCGTTTGCGAATTACTTTCGCGGTGAGGATTCTATCGGGCGTGATTGATTCGATTGGCACCTCTTCGGGAGGTTTGTCTTTTTCTTCTTTCGTCCGGTGCGTTGGCTGCAAGCGCCCCGCGTTCTCCATGCCCTGGATGACACGCCCGAAGACGGTGTGCCGCCGGTCCAGAAACACGGTAGGTTCGTAAGTGATGAAGAACTGGCTGCTACCTGAGTTCGGTTCGTCAGTTTTGGCCATGCTGAGGTAGCCATAAAAATGTGATCGACCACCTTTTGTTTCATCATAAATGGAATAGCCAGGTTCTTTCACCGCGTAGCCTCTGTCGCTGAACGCCACCAATCCCGTTTGGGCCATAAATCTTGCGATCACGCGGTGAAAAATAACATCGGTATAAAATCCGGATTCCACAAGGTGAATAAAGTTACCTACCGTTTCAGGGGCTTCGTTTTCGAACAGCTCGACAATGATTGGGCCCTGAGTGGTGGTCAGCTCAACCCGCGGAAGTTCATCGTTGGCTTCGGCTGCCAAGATTTTTTTTTCTTGTTCGTATTCCGTTTGTAAAGGTGCACGGATCTTTAAGAGTTTGTTGTCGGCTCCCTTGAGATCTTCAAGCGTGTTCGGCGGAATCGAGTCGATGATTTCATTGGCTTGGGCAAATTGGTTTGTCTTCAGCAGCGCCAGTCCTAAATCCAATTTTAATTGATCGATGTCCGGCTTTATTTTCCGCAACCGTTTCAAAATGGTAATCGTATCGGCATCGCGATCTGTTTTTAGCAACTGTTCCCGTACCAAAAAGACTGTCTCTGGCAGCGAATCGGGAACGCCTTGGGCATCTTCATTGTTGATAAAAAGATCGACCGCAAGCGATTCAAATTCCTCTCGAATCGGCTGCAACGCGGCGACGT
>CALDEW010000460.1 GCA_937942355.1 uncultured Pirellulaceae bacterium
AGCGCGACCGTCTGGTCCACACCAAGTCCTTCAGTGATCGACACAAACGAAACGTTGGACTCGCCCGTTTTTATTGGGGTCGAGTCAAAACCGCCGTTGGCATTTTTGACGAACACGTACTCCTTATTGGAGTGCGTCGTAACGGCTTGGACCGGCACCGCAACAACATCGTCATACTGTCCCACGATGATCTCGACCTCGGCCGTCATGCCGGGCTTAAGCTTGTACTCTTTGGGAAAACTGTCGATTGACACCTTCACTTCGTAGTTGTTCGAAGGTTCCCAGCGCGTCGACGCGGATAACGGAGAGACACTTTTAACGACGCCGCTCAACTCACTGCCAGCAAATGCGTCGACTTTGATCACCGCTTTTTGACCGGGCTTGACTTTGCTGACTAACGTTTCGTGAATGCCGACTTTGACTTGCATCCGGCTCATGTCGGGCAAAATGAAAACGGTCTGGTTTTGATAAAGCACCGAACCTTCGTGGATCTTACCGTCTTCACGCCAACTAAAAGCGTACGCCAACGTGCCAGCCTGAGGTGCTTTTATTTCATGCCGCGCCAGGTTCTTCTCCAGCTCTTTCAGGCGGTTCTGTTGAATCACCAAACCGCGCTCCTCATTGGCAAGTTTTTCTTTGGCCTGCAACAGCTTCGCCTCAGCGGTCGTCTTGGCGACGGCCAGTGCGTGTCTAGCTTCTTCAGCTTTGCTGGTAAACTCCGCCAAACTTTTGACGTGTTCAAAACGCTCCAACGAATCGAGTTTTTGATTCGCATTTTTTAGTCGCAGCTGAGCGCTCTTAACGACTTGCTGAGCCTCTCTCAATTGCTCGTATTCGCGGAATCCTCGTTTCACCAACGCGCGCGTGTTCTCCATGTCTCGACGCGCTTTATCGTTTTCCGTTTGGGCTTCAGAGATCTGGCCTTCGATCTCAGATTTGTTCACCAAATAGTCACCTTCGACGTATTTCTTCAAATCCAATTCAGCAAATTCGAGCGTTTGTTTCGCCGTGCGAATAGACGTCTCATTTTCATCGATCTGAACTTTCAGTTCCTGCTGAGCGGCTTCGACTTCGGTGGTCGATTCATTCACCCGAGCCTTACGATCGGTGATGTCTCGGGTGATCTCGGAGGTGTCAAACTTACAAACGGTCTCATCCTTTTCGACTTCCTTGCCCTCGGGCGCCAAAAAGATGATCTTGTTTTCGTTATTGTCGATCTCGCACTTACCCTTGATCGTGCTTTGGGACTCAAGCTCCCCCTGTTCAATGACGCGATCCATCAGCGTCGTTTTGCGCGAAACGGCGGTTGGAACGTTTTCGTCTTCGGCCAATGCGGCGGATCCTCTAACGAAGATCCAATAACCCGCCAACGCGGCGATCAGCAACAGAACCAGCAGCAGCAGCGCTGGACGTCCGCGATTGGCCTCCGTTGAGGCCTGGAGGGTCTGACCGCTGGAGGGACTTGAGCTGTCCATTGATTGGCTCGAAGGGTTCTCCGGTGTCTGGGTTGGGAAATTCATCGTTTATGGGTTTATCGTTTAAGAGTTCTTCGTCTCTGAGTTTATCATCTCCGAGTTCGTCATCTCGGCTGTCTTGGGGTGCGGATTCTTCGAATGGGAGTCGTTGAGGTGAAGCCTCATCGCCAGCGGCGTTAACAGGCCCCGAAGGAGGTACGACGCCGAAATCATCTTCTTCGTTGATCCAGACGCCCTGTTCATTTAGCTTTAGTGATTCTAAATCAACGAATACCGCGATGCGAGAAGTTTCATAGCTAATCCAGCTCGATATCAAGTCATTTTTGGTGTTACGTAGGTTTTGCAGCGCTTGCAGAAGGTCCTGGGTTAGACTTGAGTCACCCGATGTCGACGTACGCAGGTTGAATTGAGCTTGTTCGACTTGGCGCGTCGCAGTGATCAATTGCTGCCGCGCGATCTGAAAACCGAATCGATTGGTTCTCAGCTGACGAAGATTCAAGCGCACGCTGTTAACGATCGCATCTTCGTCGGACATGTATTGACGGCGTTGTTGTTGGTAGGCAATCTGGGCTACGCGATAGCCGTTGCGTTCCTCAAAACGATTCAGAGGCCCGTCAAAGTTTACTCCTAGATTGTATTCGTTGGCATCGCTGTCCAATCGAAACGCGTTGTCATTGTCGGTGCCAATTTCAGCTGATGCGGTGACCGAAAGATCACTTTCCAATTGATCAGCCGCGATTTCTACGCGCCGAAACGCATCGGTAACGGCGCCTTTGCTGTTCTTCAAATCCAACCGACGTTGGAGCGCGATTCTGACCGCATCCTCTTCCTCTAACTCAAGCGGCTTGAGCTCGATGGAGAACAGTCGAATCTGCGTCTGCAGCAGCACCAGTGTTGCGACGCGCTCTTTGAGTCCCGAACGTTTTACGATCAGCGTTTCCAACTTCTTCCAGTCCTTCACCGCGGCAGAATCTTCCTCGTCGGTCGCCACCTCAAATTCTGACAATGGCTGTTCATAGATCTCATCCGCATCTTCAATTTCTTCTTCTAGTTCTTTGAGCAGAACTTCCAATCGTTTCTGCAGCGCGATCTGCTGTTGATTATCGACTCGATCTGCTTCATCAATTGCGCCCGTCGCTTGTTTAGACGCCTCTACCCAGCGTTTGAATTCCTGGTCAACCTGCGGTTTCAGTTTCTTCAAAGCCGCTGCCAACGACTTCACTTTTTCATAGGTTTCGCCAACGAAGTCTTCTGGCGGTTGATCCGGTGGCACGTACTTCAGCAATGACTCTTTTAAACCATCAACCCTGGTTTGAAGTTCAATCAAGGAGTCGGAATTAAGCTGAAACGGTTCAAGCAACCTTTCATCAAATGTAATTTCAACACGGGCTGGTAAACCTAGTGCAAATTTAAACTGGTCCAAGTCCGATTGCAGAGCTTGCCTGGAGTTGATCAGCGACAATCGCCCTGCCTGAAATT
>CALDEW010000461.1 GCA_937942355.1 uncultured Pirellulaceae bacterium
CGTATGGGCTATGTGCCTTTGCTCGGCGACACACCATTGAAGCAGTTTCGTCTTCATCTGGCAGAAAAAACCGAAGTCAATCGTAAGATCCTCAACCATTTGTTACACGGCGACTTTGGTCCCGATACGCTTTTGGGTGAAGAAGGCGCCGAAGATCTTGATGATGTTCCGATCGAAGTGGAGTTGGTGCTGGAGCCTGAACCCACCGAAGAAATGATCGAACAGGCGTTGTCGCCCTACGGTTTTTCCAGCACCAAATCGGCCTACCGAATCGTGATGGAATTGGCTCAGGAGAAGACGCGGTTTCTTTCTCCACGGCGCTGCAAATATTTTTTTGCGTCCATCGCCAAACCCTTGCTGACGGAAATTGCAAAGACGCCCGACCCCGATGCGACATTGATCGCATTGAGCCTGGTCAGCGATTCGTTGGGTGTTAAGGGTGTGCTGTGGGAGCTGTTTCGCTTCAACGCGCCGACGTTGGAGATGTATGTCGTGCTGTGTTCGTCCAGCAAATACTTGGTGAATATCTTCCGCAGTAATCCGGGAATGATTGACGAGTTGATGGATGCTTTGCAATTGCAGCAGTTACCCACACGGCAGCAACTGGAAACGACCTTGGATGAACTGACCGCCGGGGCCGTTGATGCCGATTTGATTTTGCGTAGCTTTAAAAGCACCTGTCACCTGCGAGTCGGCGTTCGGGATATTCTGGGGCGTGACGATATCACCGAAACGCATCAGACGCTGACCGACGTGGCTGAACTTTGCCTCAAAACGGTGACTCGTTTTCAATATAAAACGCTGATCAAAAAACATGCGGCCGATCCTAATAATGCGATGCCGCTGGAGGATGTGCCTTTTGTGGTGCTGGCGTTGGGGAAATTGGGGGGGCGTGAGCCCAACTATCACAGTGATTTGGATGTCATCTTTCTGTACGACGCAAGCGCCACGTTTGAAGCGAGCCTCAAGGCAGGTACCGGTAGTCAATTCTTCTTTAGTGAACTGGCCGCCGGTATTACGAGGTCGATTACCCAGTCCACCGAACGCGGACGATTGTATGAATTGGACAGCCGTTTGAGGCCAACGGGCAAGAGTGGCGCGCTGGCCGTTTCGATGGACGAATTTTTGAGGTACTTTCGCTCTGGCAAGGGGCAATTATGGGAGCGCCAGTCTTTGTGTAAAGCGCGCGTGGTGTTCGGTGGTGATGCTGTTACTGACAAAGCCAAAGCGGTGGTTAAGCAGGCTTTATTGATGAAGCCTTGGGAAGATTCGATGGCAAAAGAAATCAAAACCATGCGATTGGCGATGCAGAAAGATGCGACCCAAGAAAATATCAAACGGGGCGTCGGCGGAACCGTCGATATTGAGTTTGCCGTGCAGATGTTGCAATTGAAACACCTTCAGGACGATCCTTCGGTCTGGGCTCCAGGCACGATCGACGCCATCAATCGGCTGGTGGAGTCCGGGAAGTTGGGGGAAGACATTGGACGGTCGCTGTCAAAATCGTATCAGTTTCTCAGGAGTGTCGAATCGCGTTTGCGATTGATGAACACTGAAGCCCGACACGATTTGCCGACGCAAGAGAAGCAGCTGCAGAAGCTGGCCTACATGTTGAAGTATCCCGACGCGCAGGCGTTAACCCAGGCCGTGAAGGAATGCAGGGTTCAGGTGCGATCCGATTTCGAACGAATTATTGGTGATTGAAATCGCCTTAGAACTCTCTTCCGAGGGGCTCTCGAATAGCTACTTCAAAAGCTATCGAGAACGCCGATTGAGGTCAAAGGCGACGTTCACCAGCGCACCTGGCTCGATGACAAAGCTGTCGGGAACATCAATTCGCATTGGCCGACCCCATTCTTCGATTCGAGGGTTGGCACGTTGGCGAGGCGGCACCGATTCAATCTTCGGGCCGACCGATGAGACAATTGTTTCCGCACGCAGCAGCGGGTTGGATCGCGCGGTCAGAACCACTGGCATCCCCGCAAAGGGCCGCACAGGGCCAGTCTCCCGTGCGTAGACGACGATGACGGTTCCTTCGGTGGGGGCGATCGTCGCGACCGGCGAGCCTGCCTCAACTAAGTCGTACTGACTGACCAGTGATTTTTCGATTTGGCCCGTGATGGGAGCACGGATATCAAGCCGCGAAGCAGATTTTTGCAGGATGTCGATTTGCTGTTCCAGCATCTCCGAACGCTGAACCGAGGACTGAAATAGCATTCGTTCGGCTTCGTTGAAGGTTGCGATATTTTCAGATGCCAAATCGGAAGCCGAAACTGCTTCCCCACTGAACAGTTCGATCCGGATTGCTTCGATCTCCGCGATCTGCTCACGACGCTGATTGTTCAAGCTGGCTAATTGTTTTGATTTATCGTCGGTCGAAAGATCTGATATTTGGAGTGCTCGGATTTGCGAATCGGTTTTCCTTAAATTTAATTTCAGCTGTTCGATGGTGATCTCTTGAGTCGCAGACTTGGTACAAGCGGCCAGTTTCTCCCACGGGGATTCACTCGTATCAGCTTCCGAGACATTAGGCCCCGAAGCCGCGACCATAGAGCTTTCAGGCCCGTCACCTTGTAAAGATGCCAGTTTAGATTGGGTGCTGCTGCCGATTCCGTTGAGCTGCCGTTGAATTCTTTGAATATCTTCGACGAGGTCACTGTCATCGAGTTCGATGATGACCTGACCCTTGGTAACACTGGTGAAAATGGGCATACTTTCGCCGCTTTTAGTGGCCCAGCCGGTCACGATGCCCGCCGAGGGGCTGGCCACGTCGGAGCTGAGGGCTTCCACTTCGCCTATTCTGACGACGCTACGGTTTTGGAACTGCCAAAGCAGTAAGCAGCTTCCGCAAAGGAACGCGAAAAATACAAAAGGCAGAAATTGCGTACAGGTTCGTTGCCAGCGGAATTTCAGCGGCGTCGAAACAGTTGATTTTGGATTGACTTCAGACATACGTCGGTTGATTAAGATTCAGATTGAGGAGAGTTAACGAATAACGATACCTGTTGCACTTCGGATTGCTCGAGCAATTCATTGCGCAGTTCGTCGCTTCGGGAAGGATCTCTGAGAAGCAGTTTATAAGCGACGCTGCTTCCGGATTGTGTAAGGTGTTGGTCGCCCGAACGTTTCCAGCGGGCGGCGTGGCGCTGCAATAGTGGCGTCAGCAGCTCTTCAATCGTAATTGAGGTACTATCAACGTCAATCGACAACACAGCATCATATCGGCTGCGCCCACCAAAATCGCTGACCCACAAATATCCCATCAGTCCCGCCACGACCAGTAGACCGCAAATCGCTTCGATATAGTGGCCCGTGCCGGTCCCCATGCCTTCAACGATCGCCCACAGAATGAAAGTCGTGTCGCGGGTATCTTTGAGCACGTTTCGGAAACGCACGACCGCAAAGACGGCCAGTAGACCAAACGCGATGGCAGTGCTGCCGGCCATCAAAATCATCATCAGAGCCACGATCACGGGAAGCGTAACCAAGGAGGCGGCGAAGGATTTCGAGTAAGACGGTGATACATGCGTCCACATGTAAATCCAGCCAATGACTTGCCCTAAGGCGCATGCCATCATCAGCGAGAGAAGCATCGTTGCCACAGGCATTGTTTGCGTCATCGTCCCGCCGCTGAAAAGATCCAGAAAACTATCCATGCAGGGCTCCCATTGAAGTTGCTCTGTTGAGTTCAAGTGCGTCGATACACTCCACATATTTTGGTACCGACGTGGGCCTCAAATTAAAACGTTTGGCGATATCGACCATCCAATTCGCGGGCCTGTTAACGAATTTCATCTCGAGCACCACAGATTTGATATTTGACATTTTTGACTTGTCTGGCATTTGTAATCTTGAACCGGGTACATAAAGGCTTCCGCAAATGTCCCGATCAAACGTGATTCGGTAGTCATTAAGCGATCCGTTCTGATAGGCCTCACGGAAGTAATCCACGTAGACTCGGCCCGAAGCAGAAAGCTGTTCCTTCAAAAGGAAAAAAGTATTGAGCCCATCTCGTTCGGCTGGCGTATCCTTGAGCAACATTCGTGGGTCTGGTGAATGGCCACGAAGCAATTTCTCCGCCGAGGCGCGGCTGACTGCAGCACGCTTCTTTTGTATCACATCCGTAACGCGCTGTTTGATCTCGAGAAACACAGGGGAATCTTCTTTGTTATCGTAAAATCGGATCCGAAGCTTGAATCGGTTTTTATTCCCTTGCAGGGTGTCTTGGTAACAATGAAGCCGCTTGGAATCCAAGTACAGACTCTGCACACGATAGCCCCGTGAACCGGCAACTGAATTCGCATCAGACTTGAGATGCGTCAGAACTTCGGCGCGAATCGCATCGGCGAGGTTTTCAGAGATGAGGTACTTTAATTCGTACCGACTGGCTTGGAAGGTCTTCATGGCAGGAGTTCTAAGGTGGGTGTAGTGCGTCAAATGTTGAGAAACAACGTTGCTCAAAACTCGACGTTGACCTCACTTCCGTTGCGTGAGGCAAGTGCCAACAGGTTTTCTTCGGTGATGTCGTCGGTTAAAAAATGTACCGATCCATCGGCGAGGACCGTGTTTGCCCCTCCTGAGTGTTCTGAGAAAATCAATTCGTCGTTCCAAGACTTTTTCGCAGATTTGGTGTTCACGCCTTTTGCAACGCTGGAAATGTTCTTCCCTGATACCCAAGCTCCATTTGGGTCATTGTCCTCCTCGGTTCCACGCCCCGTGCACTCACTGACCATCATAGTGTTTGATGAACCGTCAGAAATCTTCCCATACGTGACCGCCGGTGGATGAGTGATCCGCTCAGCGTTGCGAAGCCCTTTAATACCAATCAATATTCCCTGTTGCCTGATATAGTTCTCGCCGGTGACTGGGTTCACTTCTCCAATGTCGGGCCCCGAGATGCCCATGTAATCTGTGCAGCCCAAATTCAAACCGACCACGTCGTCGAGTTCGATGATGACATTGCCCTCACGAATGCCGTCGGTTTGCGCCGTTGATGGACAGATGTATCCAGGAATGACGTTAGCGATCGCAGCTAGGTTGGTCGGGGCTCGGTAAGGAAGTTCGAAGTCGATCTGTTGATGGATGTTGTTGGCTTCGAGCTCCGGCAGAACCAATGCCATCCAGCTGTAATCCAAGCGACTGTCATCGTTTTCTGCTTCTGTCGCAGTCCAGAATTGGCCCGGTGGAAATTTCATCTGGCCAGATTCGTAATTAATGATCGCCAGTCCAATTTGACGCAAGTTGTTCTGGCAGGCGGTTCTTCTTGCCGCAGCACGTACTTGTTGAACGGCCGGGAGTAGCATACCGATCAGAATGCCGATGATGGCGATCACCACCAACAGTTCGACCAGGGTAAATGCAGATCGCTTCTTGAGATGTTCGGAGGAGGTAACGAATTGCTTTTGAAAGCTTCTAGGTAGGTGATTCAAGGGAAATCCTTCGACGGAAACTAACTTTAGATCGGAATAACGCAGGCACAGCGCACAATGAAACCGGATAAGGGGTTTTATCGCGCCAGTCCTTGTGGTGGAGCGCGGATTTTTAAAACCGTTGCTTGGGACTTACGCCGTCTGGTGGTGCCGAAGAGTTGGAAGGGCGGCAGGTTAAGACTTCTTAATCTTAGATTATATTCGCAAACGCCTGCAAAAAACAGCCAATTATCACCATATTATGTGAATTCGCTATCAGAATTAGTCAGATTATTCGGACTTGACATCTGATTTTTGAGCACCGATACAGAGGCAATGGCATCTCCAAGGCCAAGCGCGATTTCGGCCGGTCACTATTTTGGGTTAAATCGAGACTGTTTCGCTTCTCACCGGTGTCCAGACAGGTTAACTAGACCCTGTTTTCTTTGTCCTAATTCTCCCCGGCTTAGCCGCAGCAACGTACCGGGCCCGCTCTCTTATTCCTTTGAAGACTTGATTAAGAGGATTCGATTGGTGGCCGCCAGTTGGGGAACGGTTTACTCAAAAATCGTTTTAAGTGACAATAAGAAAAACGCTCACTTCTTTTTAATTAGATCGAAAACAGATGACTGATAGCAAAGGGTTGTTCGCCGGACTGGACATTGGCGGTACCACAATTAAGTCCATCTTGGTGGACGCCAAAGGCGAATCCGTGGGAGACATCGTTGAGGTCCGCAGTCACGTCAAAGAAGGTTACGAAGCAACATTCAGTCAATTGGAATCGGCAATGGATCAGTTAACCGAGGCCGCCGGGCAGAGTCGTTCGGCGATCAAAGGGATTGGTTTGGACGTGCCGGCGCCATGCAGCGATGGTGTGATCTGGGGAAAAGCGAATCTTGCCCAAGACTGGGTGGGCAGCAACATCCGAGACCAGTTTTCCAGCCGCGTCAACATCCCTGTCACGATGACCAATGATTGTAACGCTGCGGCCCTTGGCGAGTACGCGATTCGGCGTAAGCACTTGGGCGGTCTGTTGCTGGTCGCGCCGGGAACGGGGCTGGGTGGGGGAATGGTTTTGCCTGGAGGGCAAGCATACGAAGGGCAGCATGGTTTGGCGTTGGAGGTGGGACACGTTTCGGTGCCGTTCCGCGAAGAGGATGGAACGCTGCCCGCATGTTCCTGCGGTCTGGAGGGATGTGCTGAGGCGTGGGTGTCTTTGATGGCGCTGCGTCGACGTTTGGAGATCGAGTTAAAGAAACAGCAATGGTCCGATCATCCGCTGGCCGATGATTCGGTACCTATCCAAGAGAAAGCATTTCAATTGCGTGACTTTGCGTCCGATGGAGACGCGCTTGCGCGTCAGTTGTTTGAGCAGCAGGCAAATATTTTGGGCCACATGATTGCCGACGTGGTGCGTGTGTTTGATCCGGGGTTGGTCGTGATTGGCGGCGGTTTAACGGAGGCTGATTTCCGAGATGACTATCTCCAATGGGTCAAAGACGGATTTGCCAAACGAGCTTGGCCCATGTACCTGAAAAGCCCGGTGGATCCTGAGGTTGAAACAACGCGCTTTGAATGGGCGACTGGCGGTGACGGCGCCGCAGCCCTTGGGATGGCCTACACGGCGCGCGAGATGTTCAGATAGTTTCGTCCGGGCCCGCTTTTCGACTAACCGTCTTTGTACAACGTCGTCGAAAGGTAACGTTCGCCCAGATCAGGCAGCACGACGACGATCATCTTGCCGGCGTTTTCGGGGCGTTTGGCGATCTTGATTGCCGCGTGGGCGGCCGCTCCGCAG
>CALDEW010000462.1 GCA_937942355.1 uncultured Pirellulaceae bacterium
CGATGCTGGAATCGATGAACTTTTGGGGCAGAATGGCAACGACATTCTAAACGGTGGTGCCGACAACGATTTCATCTGGGGAGCCGCCGGCGATGATACGATTAGGGGCAATTCTGGTAGCGATCGTTTAAATGGCGGCTCCGGCAATGACCTAATATTTGGAGACGATGGTCGCGATATCATTCGGGGAGACGGTGGAGATGATACGCTGCGCGGTGGAGACGGCGATGACGATTTGTTCGGTCTTGGAGGAACGGACAATCTTTTCGGAGATTCCGGTGATGACCTGTTGGATGCCGGAGGTGACGTGGCTGCAGACGTTCTCACCGGTGGCAGCGGGATCGACCGATTCGTTGTGTTGGGCAATTTTGGAACCACCAGTGTCGACCTTATTACGGACCTCGAAGCATTAGAAACAATCAACGGTGATACTGGCGGTGGTGACAGTGGAGATAATCCAGGAGATGATGATGACGGAGGAGACGGGAGCGCGAACTTAGCACCATTTCCAGGAGTTCTCGGTTTATTTGGAGTGGGGTTAACAGACAGCGTATCAAGCCTTCAGTTCGATGCTGCGGTTGCAGCTTTTGGGGCCGGAACTGATGTAGGTTTCGGGGTGACTGTCTTTGACGTTGGATTGAGAAAAATCGCCGTGCAATCGACGGGTGGTGGTTTTACCGGGGTTGGCGAGACAAGTCTTCTGGCTACCTTTCCAGCGGATTTCCCAGCGCAGTTTGCTTCTTCTCTAATTCCTTTCAGTAATAATACGTCAACTATTCATGTTGAATTAAACAGCAGCTTGGGAGCGGGAACTGTCAACCGAATTTCTTTGGACGGAGGAGGCAATGGAGATTTTATATTTGACCAAATTGGAATTGCTACACTCGGAATTGATATTGACAACCTCTCGATCGACAATAGTTATGTTGACTTTGTGCAATCGGACATATTTGGACAGGCTCCGGCAGACGAACGTGTAATAAGGACTGCGGCGGAATCCTTGGCGTTACTAGGGATCACGACCGAGATGCGGACCACACTTACCTCCGACCAAGAAACCCAGCGGCTTCGCGAAGTCGCCGGGTTTGGGGAGACTCTCCGTGATGTTATAGCCACGGATGTTTTACATAGGTTACGCGACACCGACGGTAACAGGTTTTTCATCAGGGACAACACGGTATCAGATGAGTTTGACATTGATGGAAATTTGATTTGCTCAATTAGGGGCGGATTCGACTGCGACGATTACGCCGAGGCTGCACGAAATTTCATAAATAGCCATCCTGATATTTTTCAAGTTGAGCCAGCTTCCGTCATGATTTTTGGAGGTTTGTACAATGACTCAGCAGGGACACGCAGGGGGCACGCCGTAAACGTTATTGAGTATCGCCCCCCCGTCGGAGGAAGACCCGTATACTTCGGCTTTGATCCCCAGAGGGGCAGCATCACCAATCCAGCTTTAACTCCTCAGCTTGCTGTATCCGCTTCACTTCTGCAAACTGGTCGCGCTCTCGTTAATAACAACCCTCTTCCCCCAGGAGTTGAAGTTTTCCATGTTGGTGATCAGACGCGCGTAGAAACGGGAATTACTAGTTTCTTGGAAAATGAAACAGTCCTCACGCGGTTTATTGAAGCAGTCAGAAGAGCTGGAGGAAATCCAGACCGTTACCTACCAACGGGTCTTAATCAATAGAAACTATAAAGCAGTGTTATGCCTCACTTTGAATACTTGTCTCGATTTTTTAGTTCCGTTATTTTCGTTGCTCTAGTCTTTTTTGCAACATCGTTGGTTAATTCGGCTTCCGCATGTGCCCAGGCTTTCCCCGAGAATCCATTTCAGGAAAACGAGGCACTTCTTGAGAGATCAGAATTGCCGGATCTGGATGGTGGAGCTCCAGTCGATTTAAAAATTTACATGAAAGGAAAGTTAATTCTTCAATCAACCCTTTATCGGTACTTTGAGAAAGACGAAAAGTCTTATGATCCGCAAAAGGAATGGGAGATGTTTCTTAAAAGCCAAACAGACAGTTCGCTTTCGTTTTCCCCAACGACGTTATTTGACTTAGGTGCTCTCAAGGAATCGACGCAGACGAAACATTGGAAAATTCTTCAACCCGATCGCTTGGGGCCTGTAGTTAGGTTTTCGGGTGGCAAAATTGACAGGCGTGACCCAACCCCACAGATCCAACTGCATATTGGCACACACACAATAGTTTTGCTGCCAAGTCTGCATTTAAAAGAGAGTGAAGCTGGGTGGTTAGTGGATCCAAACAAAATTGCCAAGTCTGGCAAGCGATTTGTTCAACTCGCCCCCAGTGAAAGTCCAATAGTACGACCTGTTTTGCAAACGCGACCGAAGCCAGCTCGACCTAGTCATACGCAGGCTGCCAACTCCAATGAGCATCAAGAAAATCAAAATTCAGACGAAAATTCGATTTTAGAAACGGGTAAGGACTAGAAAGTCGGTAGAGGGGGAGGCTTCGCAGGGGTCAGCCTTGTTTTTCGTTTTCTGGGTGGCTTCGCTGGGGAAATAAGGGACACCAATAAATCACTTGCGGCGTTGTTGCTATTCGACTTCTGTTGCCTTTCGGTCTCCGGAAGTGCCCCCGCCGCTCAACAGCGCTTGAGTGTTCTTTCGGAGACCGAAAGACAACGACGCGCCGCTGGTAGAAGGGCAGCACGAAAGATCGTATCGCGTCGCCCAAGCACTTACGCCTGCTGGCTCGTCGGTAAACGGTGTTAGTCGCAAGCGACTTCATTATGAACCAAATTACCGTTAAGCTATCGGTTTTCCTTGCCCAACTTTCTAAACACATTTTTTCCATGGCCGCCCGCGCGTTAAGAGAAAAACGGATCCTAATCACTGGTGCCTCCAGCGGGATTGGTCGAGATTTGGCGATTCAATTAGGCGCCGCCGGGGCTCGCTTGGTAATCGCCGCACGTCGGGCTGAGAAACTGGCAGATCTGGTGACTGAAATCGAATCCTCCGGAGGCCATGCCATCGCGCGTGTTGCCGACGTTACGTTCGATGAAGACCGGAAGAAGCTGTTGGCCCAATGCCAAGACGATCTTGGCGGGTTGGATATTCTGATCAACAACGCTGGTGTTGGAGCGATGGGGCGTTTTGACGAAGCTGATCCGCAGCGTTTGCGTCAAGTTTTTGAGGTGAACTTCTTCGCGCTGGCGGAGATGACGCGCGCGGCGTTGACGATGTTAAAGAACGGTGACGACGCGCTGATCGTGAATATCAGCAGTGTCTTGGGGCATCGCGGCGCTCCGCTCAAAAGCGAGTACTCGGCCAGCAAATTTGCGGTGCACGGGTTCAGCGACGCCATCCGCGCCGAACTGGCTGGTGACGGTGTCGAAGTTTTGCTGGTCAGCCCCAGCACCACTGACAGCGAGTTTTTCGATTCCGCGATCGAAGACGACACGAAGAAGGATTGGAAGAAACGCGGGGCGATGTCGCCCGAAGCTGTGGCCGCGAAAACGATCAGAGCCATGCGGAAACGCCGCCACGAGATCATTCTTACCTTTGGCGGACGCATTTTGGTTTGGCTGGACCGGATGATTCCCGGATTGGCCAATCGAATCATGGCGAAATTTGGGCAATGATCCACTTCGCCGTCACGACTGGCGTTTTCATTCCACCGGAAATCAATAGAATACGCCGCTTAGGATTCGTCCTAAAACGACTTCCAGATTCACAACCCGAACGCGTTAGCGAGGGATTGCGGGACGAGGCGACTCTATCCCTCGCTAACGCGGTCGGGTTAGGATTTTTTACCTCGGCCAAATACGGAAGTTATTACGAAGCTGCTCCTAAGCTATCGTTACGCGTTAAACGAAAATACACATCACGCCGCTCTCTGACCGCAATCTATGACAGACAAAACGAACTCCGAATCAAGCTCAGCAGAAAATCCTCTTGAGTCTCGCCGTCGAAAATTAGAACAGATCACGGCGCTGGGCCACGATCCGTGGGGACATCGGTTTGATGATCGATCCATGATTGGCAACATCCGAAATCGCGCCGGTGAAGTGAAGTATGTCCTTGAAGACGGAACGGAATTCGATCTGCCAACCGAAGCAGAGATGGAGAACACTCCCCTTCGTGACTGGGCCAAAGAAAAAGGCAAGGGTTCTCTGACCGGCCCTCAAGTCCGCGCCGCAGGCAGAATCGTGCTGCACCGTGATAAAGGAAAGCTTCACTTCATCGACATCGAAGATTGGACCGGCAAGATTCAATTGTTCGTCGGCCAGAAGCAGGTTGGCGAGGAGAACTGGGAGCTGATCCAGTGCTTGGACTTGGGCGATCTGATCGGCATCGATGGGATGCTCCGTCGCACGCAGACTGGAGAACTTTCGATCTTCGCCGAAAAGATCCACTTCCTGACCAAGACGCTTGATCCGCCACCGGCGAAGCACGTTGGATTAACCGATCCTGAAACGCGGCAGCGGAAACGGTATATAGATCTGGCCTACAACGAAGGCGTCCGCGACCGGTTTATGGATCGAAGTAAGATCGTGCGCTCGATCCGAAACACCCTGGAAGATCAACACTTCGTTGAAATCGAAGGGCCCACATTGCACTCGATCGCTGGTGGAGCCGCGGCACGACCGTTCACCACGCATCACAACGCGCTGGATATGAGCCTGTTCATGCGGATCGCGCTGGAGCTGCACTTGAAGCGGTTGATGGTCGGCGGCATGGAACGCGTTTTCGAACTTGGACGTGTCTATCGTAACGAGGGCATTAGCCCCAAACACAATCCCGAATTTTCGATGCTGGAAGTCTATCAAGCATATGGCAACTACGAATCGATGATGGACCTGACCGAAGCGGTGATCTCAAACGCGATCAAAGCGATCGGTGCTAGCGATGTGATGAAGTGGGGCGATAAGGAAATCAACTTTGCGACGCCGTTTGAGCGTAAAACGTATGACGAACTGTTCGCCGAGCATACTGGCGTTGACCCAACCGATACAGAAGCGGTAAAAACCCTTGCCAGCAGTCTTGGTTTTGATGTCGAAGGACGTCATCCCGACGTGATCAAGAGCGATGTGTTCGAAGAGAAGGTCGAAGACGCGTTGATCGGACCGATTTTTGTCACCGATTACCCGGCCAGCATTTGTCCGCTGACCAAACGCAAAAAAGACAATCCTGATGTGGCCGAACGATTTGAGCTGTTCGTTCACGGAATGGAGCTGGCAAACGCCTACACGGAACTCAACGATCCTGACTTACAAGAAAAACTGTTTGAAACGCAGTTAGAAGGTATGTCGGAGGAGGATTCGATGGCGAAGATGGACCACGATTTTGTTACCGCGCTGCGAAACGGAATGCCACCTGCGGGTGGGTTGGGGATTGGAATTGATCGCTTGGTAATGTTGCTGACCGATTCAACTTCCATTCGCGATATCATTCTGTTTCCGCTGTTGCGAGCAGAATCAAACGAGTAGTGGAGCTTGTTAAAGCTCCCCGGAGCGGTGAAACGTTCCACAACGGGGAAGGGTAGGTAGGATCTTTAACAAGATCCACTACACGGAACTCTGAGAACATTTGAGCGATTCACGATGGATCGTTCGTTAAATAAAGCCAAAGGATTGGCGATGTATAAATTATTGTTGTCGTGGCGTTATTTGCGCACTCGTTTCATTGCACTGGCTTCGATCGTCAGCGTGACTTTGGGTGTGGCGACGTTGATTGTGGTCAACAGCGTGATGTCGGGCTTCGTCTTCGAAATGAAGACTCGCCTGCACGGCATACTTTCCGACGTCGAAATTGCGGCGCCTCTGCTGGGGCAGATCTCTCATCCCGAAGTTCACATGCGAATCATTCGCGATGTGCTGGGCGATGACATCCAAAGCATGACGGGCGTGGTGCGCTCACCGGCGATGGTGACCTTCAATGTTCACGGCCGGCAGATGACGCAGCAAGTCATGCTTCTGGGCATCGACGATGAATCGTTCGGGCAAGTGACTGACTTTCATCCGTATTTGCAGAACGAGAACAAAAAAGAGCAATTCACGTTCAACCTGGAAGAGTCTGGATACCCTGACTATGTGAGCAATTCAGGTTGGGAGTACCGCCGCGCCAAAGCGCGGCAACAGAAGCGTATCGATCTGATGCAGCGCGAACAACAGGCTTACTACGACTCCATCGCCGCTGACTACCTTGACGATTCATCCGAAAAATACCAACAAGCAGCTTACAGTCAGCCTGTCGCTGCCTCCGGCGGTGAAGAACGTGAGATTGAGTATCGCCCGTTGCCTGAACAGGCTCCCGATTTTGACAAAGTCCACGGTGGCAAAGACGGTTTGGATGTTCGTAACGAACCTCAAGTGGATGTATTCACTACGCGGGATGGGCAGAAATATCGAAAGTTCAAACCCTTCGACGAACACGCCGAATTTCGCACCCAGCCCGACCCTGAAGACTTCTTTGATCCCGAAGAAGACCAGCATACGGGGATCATTTTGGGTCTGGCGATCTCGAAACGGAAAACGCTGGATGAAGCCGGTAACAAAAAAGACTTCTACATGGTCCGCCCAGGCGACGACGTCCAGTTGATCTTTGCGACCGTCGGTCAGAACGCAAAACCCGTCAGCGAAAATTGCACGTTGGTTGATTTCTATTCGTCGAACATGCACGAGTACGATTCGTCCTTCGCATTTGTTCCGATCAAGGAACTTCAAAAGGTCCGTGGCATGATGGATCCGTTGACCGGCGATGCGACGGTTTCGAGTATTCAAATTAAGATGAAACCAGGTGCCGATTTGGACAAGGCCCGAGATGCCTTGATCGCCAAATTCCCACCCGAACAATACCCTTACGACATTCACACTTGGCAAGACACTCAGCGCCCTCTGTTGAGCGCCGTGAACATGGAGCTGACGATCTTGAACCTGCTGTTGTTCATGATCATAGCGGTCGCCGGTTTTGGCATCCTCGCCACGTTCTTTATGATCGTTGTCGAAAAAACCAAAGACATCGGCGTCCTCAAAGCACTCGGCGCACCAAGCAGTGGCGTCATGTCGATCTTCTTGGGATACGGCATGTCGCTAGGAATGGTCGGAACCGGAGCTGGGATTGTGTTGGGACTGCTGTTTTTAAAATACATCAATCAGATTGCCGAAGTCGTCCAAGTAATTACCGGGACGGAGGTCTTCGATCCCGAGATTTATTACTTCTCCGAGATCCCCACAATTGTTAGCCCTTGGATGGTGCTGTGGGTGGGTTTGGGCGCGATCTTAATCGCCGTTTTGGCCAGCGTATTACCGGCGCTCCGAGCGGCTCGACTTCATCCGGTGGAGGCGCTACGCTATGAGTAAACTCGCAACTCAGGACTCAGTCGCAACTTTGGAACGTCCAACGAATGGTCTGATGTGGACGCGCGGTTTGAAGAAAACCTACCGCAAAGGCAGCCACGCCGTCGACGTGCTCAACGGCGTCGATCTCGAAATCGAAGAAGGAAGTTTCACCGCGATCATTGGACAGAGCGGGTCGGGCAAAAGTACGCTGTTGCATTTGCTGGCGACGTTGGATGCTCCTAACGCGGGCGCAGTTCATTTTCAAAATCGGCGAGTGGATAACCTTCCTTCCAAGGAGCGTGAGAAATTACGCAACGAGGAATTCGGGCTGATTTTTCAATTCTATCATCTGCTGCCAGAGCTATCGACGCTGGAGAATGTTCTGGTTCCCAAAATGGTTCAGGACGGTTTCTTCAGTTACCTTCGAAATAAGTCTGCGTATAAACAACGGGCGATGGAATTGTTGGAGATGGTGGGCATGGACCACCGGATCACTCACAAGCCATCGGAATTGTCTGGGGGCGAGATGCAGCGTACGGCGATCGCACGGGCGTTGATTTCCGATCCTTCGATTCTTCTGGCTGACGAACCAACCGGGAATTTAGACGAAGAGAACGGTGCTGAAGTGATGGAAACTCTGGACCGCTTAAGACGACAGGAAAACCTGACGGTCGTGATGGTGACGCATGATAACGGTTTAGCCAAACGGGCTGATGCGGTGATCCATCTGTCTGGTGGTAAGGTAATTTGATAAAGGTGCATGGGTTTCGAATCAGAGAGTCGAAAACTTTTGGCCCAAACTACGAACAGTTTATCTCTGCAGATTTGTAGACGGTCTTGAGTACCTTGAACCCAAGACGCTGATACAATCGCATTGCACCGGTGTTATGCGAAGTGACTTCCAAAGTTACGAACCGGACGCCTGCTTTCTTAAATCCGCGCAGGCAATATTGCATCAACTGCGTTCCTAGACCATGTCCGCGATGGCTGGCCACGATGCCAATGTTCTGAATGGCGCCGACGTCTGTTTGTGAGCGGATGCCTTGAACGGTTCCGCAATTCTCTACTTTCCCCGTCTGCGGATCCTGATATTGAATTAACCAAGTCGCTTCGGGGACAAATCCCTGCCGATTAGAGATTTCTTTCATCAGTCTATAACACCCGTCGGCGTCTCCAAGACAAGGAAAGACGTTCGCATCGAGTTCACTACGAAAACTGCGGAACTTGACTTCGGCATGGTGCTGAAGAATTTTTTCATTCCAACCGCGAAAGTGGTAATTTGGGCTCGTTGGTGCCGCGTCGCGAATACCCTGCCAGAGGTCATACCGCATCCGGTAGCGCTGGAAATAGGTGACGGGCATTAGCGAACCAAAGGGTCTAGCATGTTGGAGTCGATGAATTGAAGATCACGGCTCTATCCTAAGCGGATTCGGGGCAACAATTCAAGAACAATGCTCTCCAAGGTTAGGCAGATTTTGCAGAAACTTGCGTCACTGGGTCCGCCCAAAGATCGCTGTAGTTTGTCAGAAGTCGGGTTCCTAACGCGTGATAAATCCCATAAATTGTTAACCTGCGATAGCACTTGCCAAAGTCATGTATTATCAACTAAATCACCGACACAACAATTCACGTCCCAGCAGCCGAGTGTAACTTTTTATGGACATCGACATTTACCAGCAGTGCCCCTGTCATGCGGAAAAAAAGATCAAGTTCTGCTGTGGAAAGTCGGTCGTTGCTGACCTTGACGGTGCTCTGGCTAAAAGCAAAGCCGGACAAACGTCTTCTGCGCTGGAGCAACTCGAACGTACGATCGCGAAGACTGGCCCAAAAGATTGCTTGATCACCATCCAGACCCGTTTGCTTTTGCAAGCCGGTGAACTTGAAAAGGCGCGTGCCGCCAACGCAATTTTTCAGAAGAACAATCCTGATCATCCCAGCGGCTTCCACCATTTGGCTTTGATCTGCGCTCAGGAGGGTGATACGGCGACGGCGGTTGAGGCGCTTCAAGATGCGATGGACGCGATCGTGGGCAACTCGATTCCG
Source organism: uncultured Pirellulaceae bacterium (assembly GCA_937942355.1). Classification (GTDB taxonomy): domain Bacteria; phylum Planctomycetota; class Planctomycetia; order Pirellulales; family Pirellulaceae; genus Mariniblastus. The sequence continues at coordinate 9,355 of CALDEW010000462.1, forward strand.
GTTACTTACGCGCAAGCGTTTCGCATCATTGGAATGCAATTTTTAGAGCAGAACAATTTGTTCGCGGCGCGGGCTCATTTGAGATACGCGGATCTTCTCAAGGAGGAACCGGAGACAAAACAGATTTTGCTTTCCACATTTCAAAACGTCTCCAGCGTGACCGCGAAGACTGAGATGATGCCAGAGCTTTGCCCCGAAGGCGTCCCATGGGAAAAGAAGTACAAGAATGTACTGCGGGCGATTGACCGTGGCCAGTTCCGCAAAGCGCTGAAGATGGCGAAGAAAGCGGACGCGGCTTTTCCTGGAGTCAGCACCATCAAACGCACACTTGCGATCATCAACAGCATGTTGGGATACGCGGATGACGCCGTCGCGGCTTGGCAAGCCTTAGCGGACCACGAAGAAGACAATTCTTGGGATCAGATCGCGGCTTTGACGATCAAACAATTTTTGGATCGCGCTAACGAGAAAGAGTCTGAGGTCGTTCGACATACTTTTGAAATTAACGACTTCGAAGGGCTGAAAGAACTCACGGCCTCTTCCAATCAACTATCTCCTGCCAATTGCCCCGACGAAGATCCCTTTGGCGAAAGCAATCCGCCTGTCGTTGGATACTATTTACTGAGCAAACCAAAGCTGGATGTCAAAGGCGACGATTATGCGCTGGAAGATGTCCCGTTTATGCGTGGTGAGCTTCTTTTGTACGCAAAGCAAACCGATCGTTCAGCGCGGTTGGAGTACATTGATCCTGTGACTGAGACCTACGACGAAAATCTTGAAATACTCAAGAAAGTCCTTGGGCAATTGCACGAAACACCGAAGACGTCTGTCATTGATTCAATTCCTGAACTTGACGCCATGATGTCTTGGGATTGGTTTCTGCCTGAAGAGACTTCCTTTGAAAAGCATGGCCAACTGATGAATCAGCAGATTCGAACACGGTTGGTCGACACGTGGATGAATTATCCTTTCCGGTCACTTGGGAATCAAAATGTGCGCGACGCGGCCAAGGATGATGCCAAACGACCGGCAGTACAGGCGATGCTGACCGAATTGGAACACAACAGCCATCGCGGCATGTATCCAGAGGACGTGATCAATGAGATGCGATCCGTAGTGGGGATCGAGAAACTTCCTCCGGTCGATTTACCTGATCGTGACGTTGAAGCGACCTGCACATTGATGCGTGCAAATTTAGACTTTCAAAAGTGCGAAGAATCAAAGCTGTTTAAGGTCCATGAGTTCGGAATGATGGTCCGATGTTTGCCAATCATTGAACGGACTTGCCATGCCATGCTCCATCGCCCGGGCATCGAAGATAAAGTTCAGAAAGACCGAATCTATGCGGTGTTGGCAAGTATCGGTGAAGACACCGACGAGGTGCTGGACCACCTTTCAAAGGCAAAACAGGAAGCCAAAACTGCGGGCCGTTCGATTGGAACGATTTTGGTTCAGGAATTTGAGTTCCGGTTGTCGCGTGGCATGCATGAAAATCTCAGAGAACTCATTCGCACCATTCAATCGCGGCACCTGGATGAGCCTGAGGTCGAGTATCGCCTGACGGAAGTCCTTGTGAAATATGGGCTCTACGATCCGACGGCGTCTGACGGTGCTCCCAACATTCCGCCGCCCAGACAACGATCGCCTCAGATGGCACAGTCGGCAACAATGCAGGGCGGTGAAGAAGGATCCGAATCGTCCGCCGGATCTTTGTGGATTCCAGAATAATGCAAATGCCGGTTCAATTATCTACGACTTGTTTTGGAGTACTTCGTTTTGAGTAAGTACATCGTTAGATATGGAACCATGCGAAATCTTGGCGTTATGGCTTCACGCTCTGACGATCAGTTTCGACGTGGGATGGAAGTGGTCGTTCGCACCGATCGTGGGCTTGAAGTTGGCCAAGTTCTCTGTGAATCTACCGAAGACGCGCTTTCGCATCTGGACCAACCGGCCAATGGTACAATCGTCCGTGCTGTCAGCGCCGAGGATGCAACGGACATCGACACCATTGACGGTGCCAGACTTTCAAATATTGAAATCTGTAAACGCCATGCTGAAAAACTTGGCCTGGCGATGAAATTGGTCGACGTCGAACAACTTCTCGGCCGGCAGCGCATGGTTGTTTACTACCTTTCTGAAGAACGAGTCGACTTCCGAGAACTGGTGAAAGTTCTGGCCAGCGAATTCAAAACGCGCGTCGAAATGAAACAGATCGGTGCCAGAGACGAAGCAAAATTGCTGGCCGATTACGGAGACTGTGGCAAACCCGTTTGCTGCAACAATCATCTGGTAAAGATGCCGCCGGTTTCGATGAAGATGGCAAAACTTCAAAAGGCAACGTTGGACCCCACCAAAATTTCTGGCCGATGTGGTCGACTAAAATGCTGTTTGCGGTATGAGTTCGATACTTACTTGGACATTCAACGGGAACTTCCCAAGGTTGGATCGCACGTCGTCACGCGGAACGGGAAAGCGCGCGTTATCGCGCAACAGATTATCGCGCAACAGTTACTTGTCGAAACCGAGGATCATCGCAGGATACTGATCGAGGCCAGTGAGGTCTTATCGGTGACGCGCAAAGCGGAAACATCCAATTCTTCGGGGGCTAAAGAGAAAGCGGCAATCAAATCCAAACCAGAGTCCGGCTCTCAGCGGAAAAGTTCGCAGGGAGAAAAAACGAAAGGGCGCAAACAAAATCCCTCGGCTTCCAAGGATGGCAGTTCTGAACAAGACAACGCCGATACGAGCTCCCCCAAGAAGAAAAGGCGACGATCGCGGCGACGTCGCAAACGCAAGGATCCACCTTGGAACTAAAACGGCGACAACCTGTCAGGGCACAACTGTCTCGCTCGAAAAAGCCGATGGCTCACTGGTTGCGAGGTCCGCTACAACCGTTAAAGCGCTGATCGAAAACGATGTTTTTGGTCGGGAAGTTGCCGTTATGAGCGGTTGGCTGTTCGCGGCTCTGAAGAACGCATTCCCATTAGTAGCAAACACATGTTTTGATGGAGTTTTAGCTGCTTTAAGCTGCCACCATATTTGCCTCGACGTCACGTATTTGCCAGCAAGTGCTGGGCGGGTTCTTCCAGTAAGACGTTTTGACAGCAAGAAGTTTAAGAAGCTGTCTAAGATGGACGACCTAAATACCTGGTATATCACGTTACGATTTTGGCTTTTTAAATTCATTCCCGTTTTCAGACATGCCGGGTTTGAGTAAGATATGTTTTCCATTAACAGGGACCCGCTGGTCATCAACCTCCCACTGGTTACACCTATGCCCGAAGAAAACTTCCTGATCTATCAGGCCGTCGCTCGAGACAGTCGCTATCCTGTAGAAGCGTATCAGTTTGTGCGTGAAGCCATGGCGTTTGCTGACGACACCATGGAGATGGACGAGTATTCCTTTGACTCGGCCGCAAGCGAAGAGGTCGTCGCGGTTAGACCTCAGGAAAGACATCTTACCGGACAACAATTGTGCGAAGCGATTCGGCGCTACTCTTTGAACCAGTTCGGTTATATGTCGCGGATCGTGTTGAAGAATTGGGGCATTGAATCCACGTCCAGCTTCGGCGACATTGTTTACAACATGATCGACGCCGGCATCATGAAAAAATCGACTCGAGACCGTCGTTCTCATTTCGACGATGTATTTTCTTTCGATGTTCTGGAAACCGATTTCTCGATCAGCAGCTCCGTTGCGCCACGTCGATCGTAGCGAAGCGTTATAAAATTAACGCCGGTCGCATCTCATTTCCCGCGTCACTGTCTCATTGCGAACGTTGCTTAAACAAATCGGCAGGTCCAAATCGGCAGGTGATGCCGCCTCGTTTAATCGCCCAAACAAGTTCCCAAATCACGAGCGGTCAGCAACATGTCGCAATCCAAGGGAACGGTTTTCATATTTTTGGTTGCGACTTCAAGTGGAATATGTCGGACCGTTGGTGGATCAAGCCCGACCATCACATTGAAGTGACCAGCTTCGAGAGCTCGAACGGCGGCCGCACCAAATCTCAGTGACAGCAATCGGTCTCGGCTGGTCGGCGATCCTCCGCGCAGTAAATGCCCAAGCACCACTGTTCGGACTTGATTTTCAATTCTCTCTCGCAGCGAATCGGCCAACCACTCGCCGATGCCACCCAAGTTTCTCACGCCCCCAACCTCTTTGTAACTGGCTTCTCCTCCGACGGGCATGGCACCTTCAGCGATTGAGATGATCGAGAACTTTCTCCTATTTTGATTGCGGCGTTCGATTTTTTCGGTGATTTTTGCAAGATCAAAAGGAATCTCTGGAATCAAAATAACATCGGCCGAACCGGCTAAACCGGCCTCCAGCGCGATCCATCCCGCGTTCCTCCCCATGACTTCTACGATCATCACCCGGTTGTGACTGGCGGCTGTTGTGTGCAAGCGTCCGATTGCATCAGTGGCGTATGAAACGGCAGTATCAAAACCGAACGTCGCCACGGTACCGTCAAGATCATTGTCAATCGTTTTGGGAACGCCAACGACTTTGATACCTAACCCTGCCACTTCGCGCGCAATCGCCATCGTGCCGTCTCCCCCGATAGCGACCAAGGCGTCAATGTTGTTGGATTTAAATCCTTCTATCAGTCGGTCTGAGAGATCGGTCTTTTTCACCGTTCCATCAGAATTTTGCACATCATAGGAAAAAGGATTTCCGCGATTGGTGGTACCAAGAATTGTTCCGCCGGTGTGCGCAATCCCTCGAACCGTAGTCGGGTTCAGTGGGACAATGCCTCCGTCCTCGAACTGATCTGAATAAAGCATCCCATCAAAACCCTCACGGATACCAACGCATTCCCACCCTCGTTTAGTGGCCGCTAAGGTGACAGCGCGGATTACGCCGTTGAGCCCTGGAGCATCGCCACCGCCAGTGGTGACCGCAATTTTCTTAATCTTCATAGGTGTGTCTTGGTTTAAATCTGGGGAGATTGGCGACAGTAGGGCCGTTTTTTTAATGGTCAGAGTTTGATGGCGATAATTTGACGGTGGCAAAGCCGTAACCGATCCAAACCGGTTCATCGATCCACTGACTCTATCGGCATCGTTGCGTTTGCAGGTTAAGCAACGCTGGGCATGGTTCTCAATTAGATCGCTGGGCTTTGATACCGCAAGCAAAGTGCTGTCACTTCTTGACCAACCGTTGATAGCGGAACATTCGAATCAGTCGAAAATTTTGGCAAATCTCGAATAACGGCAATCTTCGTTAAATTCGAAATAGCTTAATGGGCGATGTTGTGAAGGAAGTGTTCTGGCTTACGCCCGCACTCAGTTGCCCAATGTTTGTCACATGGCAGCATTGGAATTCACACTAGGGGGAAATAATGTCTATCGAAGCGAGCCGACTGA
>CALDEW010000463.1 GCA_937942355.1 uncultured Pirellulaceae bacterium
ACAGCCCGACCGTCAAAAACGCAAACGCAACCAACAATGTCCTGGAGCCGGCCCACTGTCCATCGTTTTCCATCCGGTGATTTTCCAGTTGCAATGCAATGTCGGCCATGTTGAGTGTACCGGTCATCTGGTAAAGCAGACCAATTCCGATCAGCAGAAACGTGGCGCCGATGGTTCCCATGATCAGGTACTGAAACGCAGCCAGCGGTGCCCGGCGAGTTTTACCCAAACTGATCAGGGCGTAGGTCGACAGAGACGAGATTTCCAAAAAGACAAAGACATTAAACAGGTCGCCGGTTACACAAATCCCCATCAGCCCTGTCATGCACAGCAAATACATAGGGTAAAACAAATAGTGCTGCGACTGAGGAATTTCGGCGTCGAGGCTATGCGGTGAATAGGTCAGCACGATCGCGCCCATGCCCGAAATGAACATGATGATGAACGAATTGAGTTGGTCGACGCGATACTCAATTCCATACGGCGGCGCCCAACCTCCCAATTCATAAGAAACGGGCCCTGCCGAATTGACGATGGCGACCATCCAGATTGCCAACCCAAACGTCGTCCAGCAAACGGCAAGGGAAAGCAATTGCACGACGCGCCGATTGCCTACCAACACCGCCAGTGGTGCCGCAATCATCGGAATCACGATCAACAAGACCGGCAAATGATATTGTAAAAATTCGATCACTTAGAATGTACTTTTTTAAGAAGCTCTTTTGTTTGGCTGTTCTCGTCGATTGATCAACTGGATCTCGTCTTCTTCGACGGTGCCGTAGTCTTCTCCGATACGCACGATTAACGCCAGTGCTAACGCCGTGGTGGCAATACCAACCACGATCGCGGTTAGCATCAACACGCTGGGCAGCGGGTTGGAGTAAATCAGTTCGGCGGCCTCGGCAGCCTCAACGCCGTGATGCACAACAGCGTCAGTGGCTTCATAACCGGCTTCAGAAACATGGTCCGCATGTTCGGCGTGATCAACGTGTGCGTCATGGCCAGTATGCCCGTCCTCATGCCCGTGGCTTTCGGCGTGCTGGGCTGCAATTTCTGGTGGGATGATTGGCGCTGTTCCGCCGGTCACTTTGCCCATCGTGATATACAACAACACCACCGAAGTCTGAAAGATGTTCAGTCCGATGACCGTTTTGATCATGTTTTTTCTAGCGATCACGATGTAAAAACCGGTCATCATCAAACAGATCACAACCCAGTAGTTATACAGACCGAAAACTTGTTCCAGTGTCATGGTGTGGCCTCGGTACTAGATGCCGAATTCGTTTCAGGGTGTCGACCGGCGAAGCAATAAAAGATCATCGTCATCACGGCCGTGACTGTGATGCCAACGCCAAACTCGATCATAAAAATCCCCAGGTGCTGACCGTGGGGCAATATTCCCGGGAGGAAGTGATGATCCAAGGCACCATAATCCAGAAAATTCGCCATCGCGCGACCGTGTTCGGCGTGATCCCCATCTTTTGCTTTTCCACACAGCATCGTCAGGAAGCCAGTTCCTGCGTAGATCAACAGCCCCAACGCGATCAGTTTTTCGATCAGCTTTGGCGGTGCGACCTTCTTCACCGCGGGCAATCCGAACACCAACCCGTAAAGAATTAACGCCGAAGCCAGAATCACTCCGGCTTGAAAACCTCCACCAGGTCCAAAGTCGCCATGGAATTGCACGTAAAACCCAAACAGCAAAATATAAGGGATGATCAATTTCGCGACGACGCGAATGATGGGAAACGAATCCATTTATTTGCTTCCCTTCTTTGGCGTACTACCTGAACCGAACGCCTCTGTGCTGGATCGTCGAAGAATTAAGATGACGGCGATGCCTGCGGTGAAGATGACCGCCGTTTCCCCAAGTGTGTCATAGCCACGATAACTACCCAGCAGCGCCGTCACCACATTGGGCAGCCCATGCATGTCGGGCTGAGATTTCTCCACAAAACTAGGTTGGATGCGCGTTTGAACAGGGCTGTTGGGATCACCAAAATGAGGCATGTCTAAAGTCCCGTAAATCAGTGCCGCGCCGGTAACGCCAACCACGATCAGCGGAACCAAAGGCGATCCCTTGGTGGGTTTCTCCTTCTTTCCCGCCAGCGCCAACGTGCCCAACATCAGGAAAGTTGAAATCCCTGCTCCAACGGCCGCTTCGGTAAACGCGACGTCGGGAGCGTCAAGGATCAACATCCAGCACGCGCCGAGGAAGCTGAAAATACCGGTGAACATCACAGCCGCCCACAGATCGCGGATTCGCGCGATCGAGATGGCAGTCACCACCAGCAAAGTTAATATGAAAAGTGAAACGAACATTTAGCAGCAGTTGGTTGATTTTTGTGGACGTTGAATCGGGCGATCGGCTTGGCAGGATTGATCTAGGATTTTTCTGGTTTATCAACGATTGGTTCAAGCCCTTGGTTAACGGCAGACTTGGCCAGCGCGTGACAGGAGCTTGGACTGACGACCAACAGGAAGAACAGAATCATGGCCAGTTTTACCGTCGCCAGTGTCAGGCCCGTTTGAAACATCAAAGCGAAAATGATCAACGCCGCCCCAAGGGTGTCGGTGATACCTCCCCCATGCAGGCGCGAATAAAACTCGGGCATGCGCAGGATACCAATGCCACCGACGATCGAAAAGAAAGAACCGCCGATCAGGAAAACCCAAGTCAAAATATCAATCAGGTTGCTCATGGTTGCCTTCCTGAATTGTGCTGTTGAATTTCGACGTCATCAAAGGTTCCGTACTGGGTGAATCTCAATAGAGCCACCATGCCGATGAAGTTCATCAAGCTGTACAAGAGCGCTAGGTCCAGAAAGTCATGGCGGGCAGGTGTATTAAGCACACAGATCGCGCAAATCAACAACACGGTTTTCGTGCCAAACATATTCAGCGCCAGCACGCGATCAAACACCGTCGGGCCGAACATCGCACGGATCAGCGCCAGCGTCATCGTGACCAATATTGCGGCTGAAGCGACGATGTACATGTTTTGTGTTTCCTCTTCCTCTTGGGTCTGTTTTGCGGCGGAATCGAATTTGTCGGTGGCGATGATAAAAAGCGTCCATCACGTGATCGAAACGCGCCCTATTTTTCTAACGCTTGAATCCGCCTGTCCATTTCGCCTGACAAGTCCTCCGCAGCGCCTTCGAACGAAAGCGCGTGGACCAAAATTTCGTCGTCTTCCATCTTGATCGAAACCGTACCCGGAGTCAGCGTGATCGAGTTGGCCAACATGACTTTGCCCAATTGGCTTTTGGGTCCCGCAACAACGGTAACCACATTACGTTTGAGCGGCATTTTTCTGGAGAGAATGATTTTGGCAACTTCAATGTTGGAATCCACGATCTCCTTACCCAGCCATGGCGCGAACTGGATGAAGGGACGGATGCCCATTTGCACTGGCGCACCTTCTTCGTCGACGATGCCCATTCTCAGCGAAATCCACATCGACAACCCAATCGACAGTGCCGCCAGGATCAGCATGAATGGTTCGACGTGACCGGACCACAAAAACCAAATGGTGACCAGCGCTATCAGGAGGGTAAACGAATACTTCATCGCTCAAACAATGGAGAAAAAAGGCAGAATTGCAAGTGCGATAATATAATGCTTCGACGGAATTTGTAGAACCCCGAAGCGTAGGCTCACGACTCGGAGAGTGGAGTTACGTAAAACGACTCTCTGAGTCGTTAATTTAGCTCGACCGTTTTCCCGGTGCGGAAACTCTCATCGGCCGCAGCAACGATTCGCATTGAACTGATAGCGTCGGCAAGATGGTCCGTCAAATCGACGTCGTCGTTGATCGCGGTAAGGAAATACTCTTGTTCGCGCCGGCACAAGCCATCGTGGTCAGGTTCATCTTCGGTTGAAATCCATAGATCGGGTTTGGTGAACTTGCCATCGACCAAATCACTGTGGTGCAGCCGCAGCGATTGGGTCTGCGTATGCGAATCAACGTCGGCCGATGCACCCTCGGCGCCTGCCTTGTCGGCGCAAATCGTTACGCAGCCCTTGGGTCCGACGACGTCTTTGACGAAGAACGCGGTTTCGCTCATCATCGGCCCCCAACCCGCTTCGTACCAGCCCACGCTACCGTCCTCAAAAGTGACTTGAAGGTGGCCGTAGTTAATTTTGCCTTCGGGAAGTTCCTCCGACAGACGAGCGCCGATGCCACTGACGCGCACCGGTTTGCTGCGCGTCATTTGACACATCACGTCAACGTAGTGAACGCCACAATCGACAATGGGAGAGATCGAAGACATCAAATTTTTATGGGTTTCCCATTTGTCGCCGCTGGACTGCTGGTTCAGATTCATCCGCATCACCAAGGGCTTGCCCAA
>CALDEW010000464.1 GCA_937942355.1 uncultured Pirellulaceae bacterium
CTTTTTCCTATCCCAATCCTCATTAGCCAGCCATGGGGGAAAACTTAGCAGTCCAACAATGCAATGCTCAGCCGCCGTTGCGACATAGGAAGGTAACACCCTGTCCATGGGCGGCTGAATTCTCCTGCCAACTTTTGGGAGAATTTCGCAGGATTCTATGTAAGATCTAGCGCCTTCCGCCAGTCATTGAAATGGAACATTTTCAGGCAAGCCTCGAATTAGCTGGGTGGTCTAACTTCGAGAATTTTTAATTATGGAAGACTTCGTATGAACACGCGTCTCGCAACAATCACACTTACAGCATTCTTTCTTTTAATCCAAACAGCCACTGCGCAAATAACGTCTCCCGAACGTTTTGTGCAAATTCGGTCAATCAACCTGACCACATCCGTACTGGAGTTGTTCAACAGTGGAATGAACAGCCAATCGCTTGCCGGCTGGAGATTTTGCACGCACGACGAAGATCAAGTACGCCGCTACTCGTCGTTTTCTGGCTTAAACAGTTTCACGCTGGCCAGCGGACAATCGTTGTACGTCCATTTCAATAACGATGCGGATCCTGCCAATGCTCAAGCAGTCAACATCAGCACAATTGGAGGTAGTTTCGCAACTCCACTGGATGCGGCCGGGGCTTACGGCGCCCAGATTTATCTCAACTCTTCGTTCGGCTCTGGAGCAAGTATCGCTGATCACATCCAGTTCAGCATTGATGGCTTGGACGACAATTCCGCTGATGACCGCAGCGATGAAGCAGAAGGCGAAGTTTGGCGCGACCAGAGCGAATGGGTTTCGATCAGTTTGGATACAGAAATGATCGTTCTCAATGATGCTTCATTGGACAGCGAAATACATTCTCCAGCGGACTACACCGTTGTAGATCCAGTGGTGGTAATTCTGGGAGATCTAAATGGGGATCAAATGGTAACTTTCGCCGACATTCAGCCATTCATCCTTGCGTTGACCTCCGGAAACTTTGTGCCGGCTGGGGATATCGATGAGAGTGGAGAAGTCAATTTCCTTGACATTGGACCATTTATCGGCCTGCTGCAAATGTAGACTTTCAAAACAAGGCCACAGCATTCCAAAGTCGCGTTCTTCAACGCGGCTTTTTTTATTGAATGGGTAAAACGAAGAAGATGACTGGCCAAATAATAAGACCGTCCTACTTTTAAAAAATCCTTGTGGCGAATGTCGCTGCCGGCTTGGACCGCAACCGCTTCACGATTGGTGAATATGTAGACAGCGACGTTTTGAGCAGAAACTTAATGGAAGCAGGCCGGTTAAGAATCGGCCATCAAAATGTTGGGGAAAAGAATCACAACCATCTTCGATGAGTTGTAGTTTTTCAATGTTTGCGGTACCTTCTTGAGTAATTCTTCGGCTGAAAAGATGCCTTCGTTGCGCTTTGATTCACCAAGACTTATTGACGTATTTTCGAAAGAATTTTCTAACACTTTTTCGGAAACCACCTCGCATCACCATCCGGTCAAGCCTTCCAGTTTTGACCGCAAAAACAATAAATAAACCTGAGTACAATTTGAAATTTGGAGTTCCTAATGAACAGTAAAAATGGAGGCGGATGCCCCTTCGGTCACGGCGGAAACACGGTAGTCGAAAAACCGGTTACTAAATGGTGGCCCAAGTCGCTTAACCTGGATATTCTGCATCAGCATGGCGCACGCACCAATCCGATGGACGCCGACTACGACCATCGCGCAGCCGCCAAGGCGCTCGACCACGCGGCGGTCAAAGCTGACGTCAAAGCGCTGTTGACCGAAAGCCAGGAATGGTGGCCGGCTGACTGGGGGCACTACGGTGGGCTGATGATTCGTCTGGCATGGCACTCCGCAGGTAGCTACCGCATGGGTGACGGTCGCGGTGGTGCGGGTTCGGGCAATATCCGTTTTGCTCCGCTGAATTCTTGGCCGGACAATGCGAGTCTGGACAAAGCACGTCGTTTGCTTTGGCCGGTAAAAAAGAAATACGGCAACGGTCTATCATGGGCCGACTTGATCATTCTGGCGGGCAACATGGCCTATGAATCGATGGGGTTGGAAACCTTTGGTTTCGGTTTTGGCCGTGAAGATATCTGGGGCCCTGAGACTGACATCAACTGGGGCGCCGAAGATGAATGGCTGGCCGACAGTGCGCTCCGCTACGACGATCTTGATAAACCCTCGACGATGTACAATCCGCTTGCGGCAGTGCACATGGGTTTGATTTACGTCAATCCCGAAGGCGTCAACGGTAATCCGGATCCAGCCCGAACAGCGCTGCACATCCGCGAAACATTTGCTCGCATGGCAATGAATGACGAAGAAACCGCAGCACTGACTTGCGGCGGTCACACCGTCGGTAAAGCACACGGTGGCGGAGATCACGCCAACATCGGCGTCGAACCCGAAGCCGCTGGCATCGACCAGCAAGGTTTCGGTTGGGCCAATCCCGGGCACAAGGCTGTTGCAGCAAACGCATTTACTTCCGGCATTGAAGGGGCTTGGACGAAGAACCCAACCCAGTGGGACATGGGCTACTTCGATTACTTATTTAACTACGAGTGGGAACTGACCAAGTCACCTGCGGGCGCCAATCAATGGAAACCGGTCGACATGCCAGACGACCAAAAACCAGTGAACCCTTCGGATCCATCGGCACCACAAATGCCGATGATGACCGACGCCGACATGGCGATGAAAGTCGATCCGATCTACAACGAAATCTGCCAGAAGTTTATGGCCGATGAAGCCTACTTCGCCGATACGTTTGCTCGTGCTTGGTTCAAGCTGACCCACCGTGACATGGGCCCTCGAGCTAATTACCTCGGTCCCGATGTGCCCGATGAAGATCTGATCTGGCAAGATCCAATTCCGGCAGGATCGACGTCCTACGACGTGGATGCGGTTAAGTCGAAGATCGCCGACTGCGGTATTGCTGCTGCTGACTTGATCGCGACCGCTTGGGACAGCGCCCGCACCT
>CALDEW010000465.1 GCA_937942355.1 uncultured Pirellulaceae bacterium
TGTACAGCAAACGCAATTCGCCATTTTTAATTCGATGCTCTACGTCTCGTTTTTCGGCGTCAGGCATGGAGCTGTTCAGCGCGGCGGCTGAGATGCCCGCACCGACCAAGGCATCGACTTGGTCCTTCATCAGCGAAATCAGTGGCGACACCACCACGCCCACGCCGCCGAACTGAAGCGCCGGAAGTTGGAAGCACAACGATTTTCCGGCACCGGTGGGCAGCACGGTGACGCTGTCCTGGCGGTTGAGAACGCAGTCGATGGCTTCGGCTTGCAATGGGCGGAAGCTGTCGTAGCCCCAGAACTTTTTAAGATCCGGAAGGAGGTCGGTAGCTGAGGCGGAGATAGACGTTATTGCACTGGAAGTGTTCATTTGTTCACCTTTTGGGTTGGGGTGCCAAATAGCATAACAAATCTTGCGGTGAATCCAAATGTTTTTTTCGCGGACGAAGAAAATAGGCTTCGGGCAGGGGAGCTGCAGGACTCGTGGCCTCGTCCACGACGCGAATCGGTAAAAGGCGGGTAAAAGGCTGGGTGAAGATAGGCGGTTATTCGAGTGCTTCTTCTTGATCGTCCACTTCGATACCTTCTTTGGCCAGGAATTTCTTTTTTACTTGCCGGTAACGCCATTCAAAGGCGACACATAATGCCACGATTAATAGCGCTCCAACGACCTTGAGCCAGATATCGTCTTTACTGATGTAGTTGTTGAGTTGTTTGGATAATAGGTACATCAGGCCGTTGCCAAAAATGCTGCCCAGCAACACGCCGCCCACGGTTGCGAAGCGGCTGAGGCCCAGCATGCGACCGAAAATCGAGCCGCCGATGCTTCCGGTGGTTGAGGTGGGGAACATGACGAAGGCGACAAGACCCAGAAAAGCATATTTGCGAATCGATGGATAAGACTCCATTAAAAATTTCGCATCCCAGACCAACATTGCGATCTTGGGGCCAATTTTAGGAATGCGAAACAAGATTCCCATGTGGAAGGCAACGAACAGCGCCGTCATGAAGTCCATGTAGGTCACCAATCCGAACAGCTCCAGCGGCGACAGGAGGATTTTGTAGACTTCGTCACCGGTGGCTTCGGCACCGGAGAGAATAATGAAGCGGCCAAAGACAAAAAACGTCAGCACAGCGTGCGAGACCAATCGCCCTGCATAGCCCCAACCCGATGAGAGTCCGAAGAACAATAGCAACGCCGCCGACAAGACAACAGGAGCAAGCAAAGTCGCCAACCAAATCACCGGAAAACGTTTGCGGAACGAGCGCTCAAATTTCGTAAAGGAACCGACCAGTTCCTTCAGAAGCTGATCAGGGTTGGTGGAACTGAGGACTTGTGGGTTCATTTAAGCTTGGGCAGATATCTTTGCGTTGGTCGGCGGTACGTTTTGCGTTTTTCTGTACTGGGTTCTTCGTTTAGCGACTTAGTTTTTGCCCTGCGGACCGAGTCCAAAGGATACCTTAATGTGTTCGGCTGATCGAGTGTCCTGCTTGAATCCATCAGCGAAACCGCCCCTCTGTTCGACTGCCGGCGGTAACCGTAGGCAGCGTTGACGATTTTGCAGCTTTCATTCCACGCGGCATTCTAAGCACTGATTGTGTTTTGTAGTAGAACTTCATCCTGATTGGGAGAAATATCTTACATTTAGAAGGTTCGTGCATATTTGTCGGGAAATTAGGCCCTATGACTGCCGAAGATGATGCCCGGATTGCTTCAACCTGTTGCTGGCAAATCGGAAGCGATGGCCGGAAATGCGGCTGACAGGATCCGTATATCTTTCTATTGTCGTCGGGGTTTAGATTCATGAATTCCCAATTTTCGAACTCTAAGAACGAACTAATTGTGACGCGGACATAAAGGTTCACTTATGGGCAAAGACAACAACCCAATCGACAATCAAATCAATCGGCGGCAATGGATTTTTAAAGCGAGTGCTTTGTCGGTTGGCGCTGTTTCATCATGCGCCTGTTTGGGAGGCTGTCGCAGCACTCCAGTGACGGGGCGGCGGCAGTTGATTCTGGTTCCCGAAAGTCGAGAAATGGCGCTCGGCGTCCAAGCGTTTCAGGAAACGGTCCAAAACGAAACCCCGTCTCAGAACGCACGTTTGGTGTCGATGGTCAAACGCGTGGGGCAGCGCATTGCCGGTGTGGCCGGACGCGATGATTTTCAATGGGAGTTTCATTTAATCGCCAGCGACCAACAAAACGCATTCTGCTTACCCGGTGGCAAAGTTGCCATCTACGAAGGCATTTTACCCGTCTGCGTTGACGAGGCTGGGTTGGCCGTCGTGATGTCTCACGAGATCGCCCATGCGTTGGCGCGGCACGGCGGGGAACGGATGAGCCAGACGATGGTGGTCGACGGTGCCAAGCGCGTCGCCAGTCAGCTGGCCGGAAAATATATCCCTGATAAACAAGCCTTGTTGATGCAGGCTTACGGTGTAGGAACAAAGTACGGGGTGCTGTTGCCATATAACCGTCGGCAAGAGTCTGAGGCGGATGAGATTGGGCTAACGCTGATGGCGCACGCGGGCTACGATCCAACGGTCGCGCCGGCGTTTTGGAATCGCTTTGGTGAAACAAAGGGCGCTGCAACAGCCGAGTTTCTTTCGACGCATCCTTCGGACCAACGTCGGTCTGCGGATTTACTGGCCAAGATGGATGCGGCGGTGCAGATCTATCAGGGGGTACCGAACAAGGTGGGGCGCGGCGAAGAGATTTCGTAGGGAACAGGAAACTCGGAATTTCCAATCTCCAATCTCCAATTTCTAATTTCTGATTTCTGATTTCTGATTTCTGATTTCTGATTTCTGATTTCTGATTTCTGATTTCAAAATTCAAAATTCAAAATTCAAAATTCAAAATTCAAAATTCAAAATTCAAAATTCAAAATTCAAAATTTT
>CALDEW010000466.1 GCA_937942355.1 uncultured Pirellulaceae bacterium
CTTTGAGCCATTCTTTTCCAGCGGTCACTTGGCCTTCGCAGGCCACTATGCTGACCGGAAAAACGGCCGATCAACACGGGGCCGTAGGAAACGGATTTTACTGGCGCGACAAACAGAAAGTCGAAATGTGGACGGCGTGGAACGAGGTCATACACCAACCCCAATTGTGGGACGAACTGAAAACACACGGCATCTCAACGGCCGCTTGGTTTCCGATGCTGAGTAAAGGCTCAGGCGCCGATTTTGTTTGCATGCCGGCGCCGATCCACCAACCCGACGGCAGTGAAGACCTTTGGTGCTACACCAAGCCGCAAGATTTTTACGGGACGTTGTTGGAAAAGTTCGAACATTTCCCGCTGAAACATTTCTGGGGACCGTTGGCCAATATTCAATCGACGCAATGGATTGCTGATTCCGCTGCCTTGGCCGCAGAAACGTTCAAGCCGCAGTTCTTTTACATCTACCTACCGCATTTAGACTACGCGGCTCAGAAGTTCGGTCCCGACAGCGACCAGGCCATCCAAGCGCTCACGGAACTGGATAGCGTCATCGGGACGATGGCCCAGAAAATGACTACGGCGTATAGAGAAGTTCAATGGATGGTCGCCAGCGAATACGAAATCACGCCGGTCGATCATGTCAGCTACCCCAACCGCATCCTTCGATCGGCTGGCCTGTTAAACGTTGATACTCAAGACGACGGCGAATACTTAGATCTTTCCGCCAGTCGAGCATGGGCGATGGTGGACCATCAGTTCTCACATGTCTTCGTCCGCGACCGCGACCAAGAGACGATTCAAGCTGTTGTCGATTTGTTTACCGATAGCCCGGGAATCGAGCGAGTGTTAACGGAATCGGAGCGCGGCAGTTTAGACCATCCACGCAGCGGTGATGTGATCCTCGCATCGTCGGCCAATAGTTGGCAGGCATACTATTGGTGGGAAGACGATGCCAAAGCGCCTCCTTTTGCAACGCAAGTCGATATTCATAAAAAGCCGGGCTATGATCCGGTCGAACTGTTTTTCGATTTCGAAAAGATGCAGGTGCCGTTGGATGCGGAACTGATCAAAGGATCACACGGATACGATTGGAGGGCCGAAGAGTCGCAAGGCGTCTTGCTGTCCACGATACCGACAGAGTCCAACAAAATCACGGACACGGATGTGTTTCAGTCGGTGATGGATTATTTCGAGGTCAGCTCAGCAGGTTGAGGTTCCGCGGGCGTTCCTGATTGAGATTGATGGTTCGACGACGATTTAAGGTTCGACGACTTCGCCGCCCTGAGGGAAAAAGAAATCATCCAGTTCGTAAAATCCGGTGGAAGTCATCTTCGATTGGCGAACGCTTAGATAACGCAAATTCTTCAATCGCAGCAGTGGGTTGACCGACTGGTCGGTAACCGCAGTTTTCCCTAAGTGTAACCACGTCAGTTGCTCCATATCCGAAATCAATTTCACACTTTCGTCGGTGACGTTGGTATTATCCAAATTCAGCGACTTCAAATTTGGCATCTTCACAATGTGCTCGGCCGCGTCGTCGCTTGTCTTGGTGCTCCACAAATTCAACGATTCCAAGCTTTGGATCTCGGACAGGGCCGCGATGCCTTGGGCCGTGAGGCCGGGCGAATTCGTTTCGCTGAGGTCGATTTTTTTCAGTTTCTTCAGCATGGAGAGATGTTTGGCCCCTTCGTCGGAAATTTTCGTGTCACGGAGATTCAATGTTTGCAGATCTGGCATTTGAGCCAGCGTCTTCATCCCGTCGTCGCCGATACTGGTTCGAAACAAATGCACCTCGCGCAACGATTTCAAACCGGCAAGTTTCTCGATTCCTCGATCCGTTACGGCGGTGTCATTAAGGCCGAGCACTTTGAGATTCTTCATCTTGGCGACCGAATCCATACCAACGTCGGTGATCTGACGCCCCCACAGTTTGAGGAAACTGAGCTTAGGCAGGTCTTCCAATGCCGCCAGCGCTGAGTCAGAGATCTGGTCGTCGCTGAGATCGAGTGCCTTGAGCGTTTTCAGATTGCCCAACGACATAACGGCTTCATTGCTGATCCGCGTCTGAGCGCAACGGACTTGTTCCAGCACCGGGAATTCAGAAATCACTTTCATCGCGTCGTCACTGACGCTGGCGCGACCAAGGCTGATGAATGTTAGGGCGGGCAGTTTCTTCAACTGCTGCATGTCGTCGGCGGTAGGCGCAGACCTTTCGATATCCAAACGTTTTAGGTTTTTGAAATAAGCCAACTTTTGAAACGTTTCGCTATCGGTCGCCGGTCCGTTGAGAGATAGATGGCTGAGCGTTGGCACCGAGGCCAATCGAGCCAACAGTGATTTAAAATCGGACGTCTCTGAGAGATCAACCCGCTCGATCGCGCCATCGTCGCCGTTTTCAACGTAACCTCCGGCCGACTTGATCGATGACAAAAGGGCTTCAGCACTGATCGTCGCTGAAGCCCTTTTGATGTCTTGGGAAAAGTTAAAGTTTTTGGGGACTTTGGTTTTGGCCGCAATGGCGGTGGAGGCAACATTCCCTACAACCTTGGATTCTTTGGCCAACGCCAAATCGTTGGCCGGCGGATTCATATCAACTCGCTGGCCGCCGGATTTAGCTTTCCGTCCCGTGGCTGAAACATCGGAACTACTTTCGCCAGCTTCGTTTTCGGAATCAGAAGCCGCAGGCGGCGTTGGGCCATCAGGCGAGACAACTTCTCCACGCACGGCGGCTTTGAGATCTGATATTTGTTGCTCCAGTTCCTCCAGCTTCTTATCTTGCTCCTTATCCTGCTCTTGCCTCTCTTGAAGCTTCTTCTTCATGAT
Organism: uncultured Pirellulaceae bacterium; assembly: GCA_937942355.1. Classification (GTDB taxonomy): domain Bacteria; phylum Planctomycetota; class Planctomycetia; order Pirellulales; family Pirellulaceae; genus Mariniblastus. The sequence continues at coordinate 2,823 of CALDEW010000466.1, forward strand.
CAACGGCTCGTAGTCCGTTGTTTCGCAGCCACTGTTTAACGCAAGCGCCAAGAAGGAGAAACAGATCGTAAAAAAGATCGAATGCTTAAAGGGCAGATTTTTCATGGCTCAGTGGGAATCTCAGTGAGAATATGTCCGGATGAATTGACCGAGTGATTCGGCCAACACGCTGCAACCTATTTATAACCTGCGACGATAAGCTTGAAAAGTATTTGAAGTAGCGGACTTGCCGATTACTTCACGCAACAAGGCTTTCAGCGACCATGAATCGCTGAGACGGCTAGAATCGGCCCTCCGGATTACGGCACCTCAAAACGTGGGGGGAACAGATGTTTGCCCTCTTCGTTCAACGGCAAAGCCTCCTCAGCGGTGACTTCGGCGGCAGCCAAGGGCCGGAAGAGATGTGGAAACAATTCGTCGTTGCGCGATTTCTCCCACTTGAGATCGTCTCCCATCTCCGCAGTGGAAACCGAAAGCAGCAACAAATCATCCTGGCCGGCAAAGTGCTTTTGTACCGTTTCCACGACCTGGTCAGCCGACGAAAAGTGAATGTAGCCGTCCTTAATGTCGATCGCCGCGCCGGTGAACTCGCCAACGGCTTTGGCGGCGGCCCAAACATCTTTGTTGATGACTTTGTAGATCGTAGTTTGCATTTTTCCGGATTCTTGAATTTGAGCAACGCGTAAGGGTCGGCGCAAAAGGGTACTGAAATTAGTTGTCAGCAACGGCACCGCCGGGCGACGACAACTGACGTAATGCATGCACAAAACACGCGAACAACTTGGCCTAAGCTTCATGCTGTTCACGGCGGGTGATTAACCAAGTGACGACCGCAATGCACAAGGCGAATTATTACCCAAAATAGAACTTCCGGTATTACCCCATTTGAATTTCTACTACTAATTTACTTGTCTTAAGTAAGCTTTCACTTTGGCAAAGCCTCTAACTGACCGCCGGGGAACTCAGTTATCACTCTGCGAGATCCCACCCGTAGCGGTGATTTAGGCCACAAAGCCTCTATGATTTGAAAAAACTCACACGTCTGCCGACCTTGACTGGGCCGAAGAGGGTTTGTACTAAATCTACTTAGAAGCGGGGACGCGGCGCTGTGTTTTGCAGCGCTATTGATCCAACCAGATCTAATCGCGCCTTGCTTTGCCAATCAAAGAACCTGAGAGATGCTGAGAATCGAAATGAAGAAACAATTAATTTTTGCTTTAAGCGTATGTGCAACACTTTTTCTGGCAAGCCAAAATCCGCTGTCCGCTCAGACGCTGCAGGTCGGTTCCAAGGCTCCCGCGCTCAACATCGAGCACTGGATCAGCGACGGAGGAGGGGCATATCCCCAAGTCACTGACTTTAAGCCCGGCAAGATCTACGTTGTCGAATTCTGGGCGACATGGTGTGGGCCTTGTATCCAGGCGATGCCGCATCTTGCTGAACTTCAAGAGAAGTACCGCGACAAAATTCAATTCATTAGCGTGACGGACGAACCGCTTTCGCAAATCTCCGAATTGTTGACTCAAGACTATCCCGGCACCGGAAAAACGTTCGGCGAACTGACCAGCGTTTACAGCCTGACCTCTGACCCTGATGGCTCGACGCATCGGGAATATATGGAGGCTTCACGGGCTGAGGGCATTCCCACCGCTTACATCGTTGGGCCTACCGGTGAGATTGAAATGATCGGGCACCCAATGTCGTTGGACGCGCCTTTAAAAATGATGGCTGAGGGGAAGTGGGACCGAGAAGCCTATCTCGCTGCGATCAAGAAAAAAGAGATGTTGATGGCGAGTATCGACAAAGCGGTCGATGCAGAAGACATTGAACAGGCTTTTACGCTCGCGCAGCAATTAGATGAGTTCATCCAGCCGGACGAATTTGTGCGAACCAAGTTCATCCAAACCCAATTGGCGATCCGCGTTGGAAACGATGCATCCGTTGAGTTCTTCAAAGACACCGCTGAAAGACTCAAGAGCGAAGACGGGGGAATCGCTGCGATGGTTTGGATGATCGTACAGATGAAGTACGAAGGCGAAGAACCGACCCCAGCGATGATACAAACCGCTGAAAAGGTACTCACCGACCATATCAGCGAACTAACAGCTGAAAATGCCGACAGCCGCATGATGAAAGGCGCCGTAATGGACATCCTTTCCCATCTCTATTACGTGCAAGATCGTATCGATGATGCGATCGCCAATCAGATGAAGGCCGTCAGTTTCAACAACGATGCAGAACTGACCGATTTTCTGAAGAAACTGAAAACGGAGAAGGCGGCTCAGTAGGAAAAGCTTCCAACGAAGCTCCGAACCACTTTGGCCTGCGATACCTCGCGGACGTACTTTGAAGTGGCGGTTTTAAGTGCTGAAAGCACGAAATGCATTAGCCATGGACGCAAGTCCATGGATTGGGATTGGAAATTCATCGGTAAGTGCTGAAAGCACGACATGTTTCGGTGCCTTGGGTTAATGCCGTCCTTTCAGGACTATAAGAAGCCGATGATCAATTTTCCCTCGGACTTGCGTCCGAGGCTGTTGCATGCCATCACTTCGTGATTGAAAAATCGCCACTTCGAAACTGATGCATGTGTTTGTGAATCGCGAAAACACTCGCTCGGTTCTACTCAGACATACTCGTGGCCAATGCTTGTTTTACCTTCGCGACTCCGATGATCTCATTGCCCTCGAGAGCAGGCTTGGGCCAATCGGCACCACATTTACGACAGCGACTACGATCGATACGGCGCTGCGCCTCGCAGTGATGGCACCGCTGGCGGATGACCCTTGGGTAGCAAGCCACCATTGCCAACGGCGCGCCCAGTCCCAGTAATCCCCCCGCCAGCAACCATAAACCACGACTGAGTCCGCCAAGGTCAAAAACACGCGTCAACCAAAATGCGATCGCCAAGGCGAATAACGAGTGCAAAATCAGCAACGCCACCAAACCGAAATCGATTGGCTGTGGTGACATCGGAACAAACGTAGCCACTATCGCCGGTGCAACAGCGGCGATAGAGAAATCAACTGCTTGCTGCCTTAGCGGGAACTTGAAGTCCGATTCCCTCTCAACGGTGCCATCAGCCAATCTTATTTCATAACGGCCTTGGGGATCGGTAAAAGTTGGATTCGATGCAAAAAGCGTTTTCCCATCTTCGGTTTCCGATACGACAACCGAGCGGTGAGGGTCAGCCGTCAATGAGGCGCGACCGGGCGTTGAAGCAAACGACCATTTCCCCGTTTCTTCCACAGTCACTTCCGGAAGTCGGATGGACTGAGCACGCGCCACGATCTCAGAATCACGCAGCTCCAGCTCGTCTTCAGGATTAACGGGCTTGATTTTATGTCGGCTGATCTCACTACCGCTGCACACCCACAACACGGCCTCTTGATCTGATGCTGGCAGCACAAACGCCAATCCTTCGTTTGGCTTCTCAATGACGGTGCGAATGGAACTATTTTTCCAATCGATTTGATAGAGCCCGTTGGCATCGCCAAATAAGGAGTCGCCAAGTCCTACATTATTTTGCCGAGATTTCCTGCTGGCGAATTGCCCTGAAGCCCATTGGCGGTGGACGGAATCAAATCTACCTTTCGCTTCCTGCATGGAATCGAAAAAGCCCTCCGGCGTAACGACGGCCTCTAACCTTTCGCTCGAATAGAGCAACAATCGGTTGCGGTGCTTGTAGACGTCCCAATAACGTTGGTAGCCCATCTCAAACTGACTAACGTGCTCAAACGCGCGGGGCCAGAATGGACTGTAGTTTCCCTTCGAAGTCGTAAGACTCGCCGAACGGCGTTCCTGCCAATCGGTTGGCAGCGGGCCAAGGTCGGAAAGCTGCAGCTCGCCAGTGTCGGGAATCTTCGCAACAGCAACCTCCGGGTTCCAATAGTCACCTAGATTTTGAGTTTGAGCGAAATCCCACAGCTGGCCGTCCGATGTCATAACGATTTGATGCTCGGTCCTTGGATAGTAAGAGTTGGGTAGAATCGCCGTCAGTACTAACAACCCAAGCATCGTTATCGCCGTGACACAGAACGCCAAAATGCCCAAATTGTTCGCGCTGATTCGATGCCCCTCGGTGCCAGGTGACGGTAGGAACTGCCGGTGGCAGAACGCATCAGCGGCCCCCGTGATCGTCAACCACAAAGTAGCGATCGCCAACGCACCAAATCCGATCCAGAGAAGCGCGAGATAATCGCTGGGCACGTACGTTCCCTCAAAAGAAAAGGGGACGAAGCCCCCCCAGCGCTGCCACTGCCACGGGAATGGCTTTGGTACCAAACCATTTGGCCGGTCGGCACATCGTCCAGATCGCCGCCGGATGAAATGAAAACGCAACCAGGCTCATCAACAGCGCAGGCACCACGTCCCACGCACTTTGCGGCCGGATATCGGGGCCAAGGCTCGCCCGGTAAATCATCAACGCCAGCAATGGTGGAATGATGCAAACGCAGTACGCGACAACTCCGGCGACCAACTTCGCTACGAACACGGAGCTGACGTTGAAGGGACGGTGCAACAAGTAACCTTTCGCCTCGGTTCGCAGATCGCCTACAGTTTGCAACAACCCCAAACCAAACGCCACCACAGCACCCCCAATCGTGAAGAGGAAAGCGATGCCCGAATCTTCTTTGCCGTACCAACACAATGCCGATATCACAATCACGCCCACCACAATCCAGGGCAACAAGTCACGCAGTTCTTTTTTGAAAATCGTCATCATTAAATTGCTCCTGATTTTTGAGTCCCAAGGAAAGATTGATCGCCGCGTTTACTGGTCAGATACGAAAGGACGCAATCGGCAAAACCAAGCTCCGTCGTTTCGACCGCGGAATCACTGATCGCTTGTAGCACCGCCATCGTTTGGTCGTCCGCATCAGCAATTGCCAACAGAAACCGACCGCCACGTTTCCGCGCCTCGATCAGTCCCGAAATCGAACCAATTTGGTCGACGTTCGCCGGACTGATCTCGACCGAGAAACCAGACACGCGATTGATGAAGTCCTCGGTCGACGTCTCGACTCTCAATCGCCCATCCACCAGCACCATGACGCGGTCGGCAACCCTTTCCACGTCATCCAGCAAATGCGTGCTCAGTAGCACCGTTCGTTTCCCTTGGCCGGCGAACTCGACCAGTGTTTCATTCAGCGCTCGTCGGCTGACCGGATCCAGCCCCAACGCGGGATCGTCCAGCACCAACAGTTCCGGATCGGGAGCCAACACCAACCCTAGCGCAACTCCCGCCCGTTGGCCGCGGCTAAGTTCTCCGATGCGGTTCGAAGGTCGGATGCCAAAATGAGCCACCACGTCGTCAAACAGCGTGTCATCCCAACGCGAGTAACCACTGCGTTGAAATTTGGCACATTGGTTGACTCGCATATTCCGATACAAAAAATGCCCTTCGACTAAGTAGCCGATTCGCATCCGCGTTTCAGGCGTCAGCTGCGCTGAGTCTTCCCCAAAAACAGTACAACGTCCGCGTGTTGGACGCAGCAGCCCCATGAGGATTCGAATCGTCGTCGTCTTACCGGCTCCGTTGAGCCCCATCAGCGCGGTGACCTGTCCTGGAACGATCTTCATATCAAGATCTGAAACGACGCAACGTTTCCCAAAATACCGCGTCAGCCTGTCGGTTCTAATCACTGGTTCAAACATAAGATTCCCTTTTTCAAGGCGCCGCTACAGCGCGTTCAATGGTAGAAAACTAGGACTTGGATTTGGTCATTCGATCGAGACGTTTGGCAACTTCATCACGTATCTGTTGGGGATCGAAGCCCAACGTCAGTGCTTCAGCAAGAAAGGGGTCCATCACCAAATCCAGCCGTCGCCGGCGTTCTTTGGCGGAGAAGATATTGCGTTGGGCGGCCACGAAATACCCGCGTCCACGCTGGCTTTCTAACACTCCGTCGCGCACCAGTTCCGCGTAGGCTTTGGCGATCGTGTTTGGGTTGACCAGCAGCTCTTTCGCCAACGCTCGTACACTGGGCACGGCATCCCCCACCGACAATTTTCCCGACGCGCAGGATTGCCGCAGCTGATCAATGACCTGCCGATAAATCGGCACCGCCCCGCCGGTCGTAACGCGTAATCGCAACATGCAAACCTCAACTGTACTACTTGGAACAGTACAGTAACACAGCTGTTTTACAAATGCAAGTCCGAAATTGATTTCTTTTCTTCAATGGCATGGCGATCCATTTTACGCCGCCCCGGCCAATCGCAATTTATCCGTGGCAGTGCCAAAACGGCTGGAAAGATCACACACTCTCTGCATGATGGCAGCGATATGGTCTAATTAATGCCTCGCTTTGAATCTCTTCGCTGGCTGTGACGCTGATGAATAATCCTTCCTTATACCGCTGCTTGCTTGTGTTTTTCTGGATCTTCCTGTGCCAGTTTCACTTTAGCCACAGTTCTTTTTGCCAAACGATTCCACAGAACCTGGCCCCCTCCAATAGCGACTCATTTTCCGCCGAAGAGTATCTGCGCATTGTTGCTGGTGCAATTATCACTAAGACTTCCGATGGGCGCGCCGTTGGGTTTCAAATGCCTGAAGGACGGACCTTGAATGATCAGGCTTGGCAGTACCTTGTCCAACTTACTGACTTGCAAGATCTAGATCTTGGAGCAATGCACCTGTCCAACGATCAAGTCAAAAAAATTGGCGGGTTGACTGAATTGCGAAGCTTGAATCTGTTTGGTAATCCAATCGATTCCATTTCAATGACCTATCTGACAGATTTACAAAATCTTGAGACGCTATACTTGTACCGAACTTTTGTCGATGACGTAGGATTGGAGTCCATTGCAAAACTCAAAAATTTGAAGCGGTTGAATATGCTCGACACTTTTTTGACTGATGTCGGGCTGAAAACGATTGGGGCTTGTAAGCAACTGACTCATCTAAGCATCGGAAATTCAAAGGCTGAAAAATTTCCTGAGTCGTTTTTCTCGCCAGAGGGGCTTACACGGCTTCGATCCGAACTGCCAAACACAGAGATCACCTTTTGGGGCAGCAATGATGACCATTTGGATTCGCCGAAGTTGATCAGCCAATCGACTCCAGCCCAACCCAACAGCAGGCTCAACCGGTCGGTGACGATCGCCGCGTTGGCCAAAGCACCGGATTTATCTAAAAGAGAGGGAATCGACTGGCCTTGTTTTCTCGGCAGCACTGGAGATGGCAAGTCGCTTGAGACGGGTCTGTCGACGGATTGGATATCTAACCCGCCAAAATTGCTGTGGCACAAGAAAGCCGGGACGGGGTTTGCCGCGCCTTCGGTGTCAAAGGGTCGCCTGATGTTGTATCAGCGTGTTCGAAACGAAGATGGCGATCAACGGTTTTGCGAACGTTTGACTTGCCTGCACAGCGAAACTGGCGAAAAGCTTTGGCGCGTCGATTTTCCTACTAACTATCAAGATCTCAACGGTTACGGCGATGGGCCTAGAAGTTCGCCCGTGATCGATGGCAATCGCGTCTTCATCCTCAGCCCTGAGGGAATGCTGCGATGTCTTCAATGTGTCGATGGGAAATTAGTCTGGGAGGTTGATCTCAGAGAGGACTTCAACTGTGACTTGATTATTTACGGTGTGGGGACAACGCCAGTCGTGCTAGGAAATCGGCTGCTGATCATCGTTGGCGGAAAGTTACCGCAAAACAGCGAGGCGGCCGTGGTTGCGTTGGATAAGCAAACCGGAGTTTTTCAATACAGCGTTGGAAAAGGCGCCGCCAGTTACGCGACTCCTTTGATTCGAAAATCTCAGGGACGGAGTTGGTGTTTCGCTTTCATTCGAGAAGGCCTGTTGGTTTTCGAGCCAGAAACTGGAAAAATTGACTTTGAGTTTCCGTGGCGATCCAACATCGCCGGATGTGTCAACGCTGCCACGCCCGTTGTGGAAAATGATCGAGTCCTTATTTCGGAAGCGTACGGCAAAGGTAGCGCAATGCTTCAGTTTTTTGGTGGCGGATACCAGCCTCTTTGGCAAGACACTCGCGCCTCTCGGGAGAAGTCGCTACAAATGCACTGGGCCACGCCGATCTACCACGAGGGTTTTCTTTACGGATGTAGCGGAAGGCATTCTGCCGGCGGAGTTTTGAAGTGCGTTGATTGGCAATCAGGGAAAACACTCTGGAAACAAAAATCGCGCGACCGAACTTCGCTGACCTATTTTGATCGCCACTTCGTCAGCCTTGGGGAAAACGGGGTGCTGACTTTATTTAAGGCTTCCCCCAACGGATATCAAGAAGTCGGCAGACTGGACGAAAACAATACCGAAGTGATGCCGTCTTATCCGGCCTGGGGAGCGCCCGTGATATCTCGAGGACTACTTTACGTTCGTGGCAAGCATGAGATCATTTGTTATGACATCTCAAGGGGTTCTGCCGAGGTGAAATCTGACCAATAGCGACACCAACAGAGCTTTCTATTACTCCTACAGACCTATTTAGCTACTCTGCTTTCCCGATGCACATCTCCGGACACAACCTAATGCCCATTGAAGTCAAAAAAGTCGACTACAACGATACCGATCAGGCCAGCGCTGTCTTGATGTTGCTCAATCACTATTCGCTCGACCCGATGGGATCCAGTGCACCGTTGCCTGATTTCGTTCAAGAGAATTTGATCGAAGAAATGAAACAGCGAGACTTCTTCAACAGTGCAATCGCTTACGTCGATGGCCAGCCAGCGGCGTTGGTTAATTTCGCCGAGGGATTCTCTACTTTTGCCGCCAAGCCGTTGATGAACGTTCACGACATGGTGGTCCACTCTGATTTTCGAGGCCAAGGCCTTTCGCAACAGTTGCTTGCCTTCGTTGAAACCGAGGCTCGCAAAATTGGCTGCTGCAAGGTGACGCTGGAGGTGTTGGGAGGAAACGAGATCGCTCAAAACGCCTATCGAAAATTCGGCTTTGCCGCCTACCGGTTATCCGAAGACACCGGCGTCGCCGAATTCTGGCAAAAGAAGCTTGCATGATCGGCGCGATGACAGGAAAACAAAATTTGGAAGAACACTAATCTTCACTCATTAGCACTAATTTTTTTAAACCTGCTCAGACCACATGCCCCGAGCTCTACGTTAGTGAAGATTAGTGCAAATTAGTGTTCCCACCCGCTCCAAAAATGTAGTTTCAATCGTCCTTTTACCGATGCTCCGGTATCCCCAAAAGATTCGGGTCGTCGGTCTGAGGACCGGTGATCTCAGGAATTGGTCGCCAATCGAACCAACGATCGAGCAAAATCTTCTGATCATCGTAAGGCACAAAGACGCGTCCGTTGAGGTTATACAGTGACCCCATCCACATTTGAGAATCTTCCGTGATCGCTCCGGAATCATCAACGGTGATCTCAAACTCAATTGCGTAGTGGGCTTTGGGTTTGGACGTATTCTGCACCAAGTACAGTTTTCCGCTGACTTCTTTGGGACCATTGAAACTGCCAATCCGATATCGGCTGCGCCATCTCTGATCGGGCTCAATCGTTTTCATCGGGATGATGCTTCCAATTTCAGTGCGCTGATCGGGGCCGCCGGCGATGCGGACATCGTCGGTTAACCCGATCACCGACATGACTTGATCACTAAAGAGTTCGCCGGTGGTGTTGGGCGCGCGTTTGATCTCAAAATCAATAAACAGATCGCCCGAGGTATCGTCTCCCCATTGCAGGCGCTGGCCTTGGCCGTCGGTCAGCCAAACTTCTAACTGCGCCGTTCGGTAGAACCCGCCGTTAAACAATCGCTGATCGCGTTCGTCGTTGCCGCGATAGTAAACGCCACCCAGACGAGGCGGATGCATGGGATGGGGAGCGCTGAGCGAATGCACGAACTCCGGTGGGCCGGTGTAGGTTTGTAGTTGCGATTTGACCGATTCGGTCTCCGCAACGGCGTCTCTGTGTTGGGAGTCATAGTGAATATAAGTGGCGGCGCACAGAAACATCAGCAGAAGTATTGCGATCGTCTTCAGCCGACTGCTCCACGCCGCATTGCCTTGCGATCTGCGCAGCACAAAAAAAGCAACGACCATCGTCCCACAAAACACGAGCAACAAATAAACCAGCCCACGGAAGCCTCGATGCTTCATTTGACTTTCAAACCACACCAAGCGGTCGGCCATCGTCATTGCTGGGCCATCGGTTGCTTCGGTTGAGCGACTCGTTGCCGCATCTACCGGCACATCCCACAGTGCCCCGGCATCAACCCACTGGGTAATGATCGCGATTTCTGAATCCGACAGAGGCAGACCTTCTTTGGGCATCCGGTAGCCGGCTTTCTCTGAATTGATACGCCGGATCAATTCACTGTCACTGGCAGAGGATCCCAAGATCGGCCGTCCGGTGTGCCCGCCGCTTTGGACCTCATCGCGACCTAGATCGAATCTCAGATCGCCCTCAGTTCGGTCGGCTCCGTGACATTCGACGCAGCGTCGCCGAAAGATTGGCAACACATCTCTAGAGAACGATATTTTATTTCGGCTGTTATCAACTTCGGCTTGGGCCGGTAGCGCAACGGCAAAAAACCCGATCACCGCCCAAGCCGTAGCGCAACGAATCAGTATCTTATGAGAAAATCCTTTTGGTAGCTTCATGCACCAATCTTAGCGTTGAGCGGCGATTGCGGCAGCCACTTGCTGCGAAACGACGTCAAGTTTTTCGATTGGGACCTTCATCGTTTTGTCGCGTCGATCGACGATGCTGACCGAAACCAAATCACCTGCGTCGTTTTTCTCAATGGACTTGACGACCCCAGAGGTCCGAAAACCGTTGGAGCTTTCCCACATCACGAAGAAATCATCGGCCGTTGCCAGTTCGGGACTGATCGCCGATTCAAGCAGCGTCTTGCCACGTGGGACGATTAAACCATCCTCAAAATCACTTACAAGTTTACGGTAACTGGAAAGTAGTTTTGTGAAATTGTTCTGCTGCCGAGCTTCGGACATTTGTTGGTAGAGAATTGCTTGCCCCAGCAACGACTCGAGATCTTCATCATTTTTGAATCGTTTCTTCAACTGGTTCACATCATCTTTACGCGGCAACCAGCGGATCAGCTGGCGCTGAGCAGTGGCCATCTTAATCGCCGCATCGGGAGCCGTTTCTTCCTCTTCGAGTTCGGTCTTGATCGCCTCTAACTTTGAGGTAACTTCCCCATCAACGCGTGTCGCAACCTCATCCGCTGCGATCGCCGCAGCAGCGAAGCTATTGAGCTGACCGGGCATCCCAATCTTTTTCACAGACATCATCGTTTTAATCGCCGCTTCTAAATCGCCATCGTCAAGCTGTGAACTTGCCGATTCAGCAGCGGCGGCGAACGCCGACACTTCAGCCATCGAATAGATTCGACCTGATTTTGCGATACTGTCTTCGACGATTGAGTAAAGCTCTTCAGCAGAAATGCGTTTGCCACTTCCGTACAGTTTTTCGCCGTCGGCGCGGACGATGTATACGTACGGCACGCCTCCACCGTCATGCTTGTAGGTTTGGCGAAACGATTTCCATTGATCGCTGTTAACGTCTATCTTGACCGGAACGAACCATTCCGAGTACTTCTGAAGCTGGGCGTCTGAACTGAACCGCTCCATCATACTTTCGCACGGCGGTCAGTTTTTAAGACCACCAAGCAAGAACACCGAACGTCCGCTGGCCTTGGCCAGCGCGAACGCTTCTTCGGTGCTGGAGAGTTGAGCTTGAGCGATGCTTGTAAGGCCGCTGAGTAACAGCGCGAAGACAGTGATAATATTTTTCATGGTATGCAGAGGGGAAAGTGAGACTGAAAACCTTCGAATTTCAACAGCTTAAATTCTACCACGACAGCCCCCAAGAGCAAAACAAAAATCAGTCGCGTTAACGTAACCCTGCTGGCTTCGCATTTGCGTAGGTTTAGCTTTTAGCTCTACCAATTTAACGGCCGATCGGTATTGAGAGCCCAATCTACAGGTGGCGTTTGGAAGACCGTGTTAGGCCGCGGAGGTTGCGGGCTTTTGTTGTGCGTCGCAGAAGGCAAGAGAGTCCTCGAAGGACATCAGCCCCTTTCGAAAGTCAGCGTTCTTGCGATACCAGGACGCGATCATCAGTTGTAAGTTCATCTCCATCACGTTCGACGGCGGCGTATCGATCTGAGACGCTATCTTCAAAAGCTTTTCCTTGGCAGCGTGTGCTCGTCCGGGCGTACCCGGCTCGCGCGCCGAACCGACCAATCGGCCGCTGCGCAACACCAGCCAAATCCTCTGCCGGGCGAATCCGGAGACAGGCACGACGCCGTTAAGTTTTTTTCGTGCTTCTTCGAGCGCCGTCAAACGTAAAACCAGCCAAGAAAGCTGCTGCCAGCGATCTCTTGTCAGAGCGGCCTTCTCGTAGTGCTGCTTCGCGCTGGAGTCAATCATTTGCTTTTCCAACCTAGCCAACACCGAAACATTTTGCAGCGAAAGAAAATCAAACACGTTCCCAACGAGCGTTTGGTATTCCTTCTTGCTACACAGCCCCGCACAAGGTCCAAGACAAGTGCCCAACTCGAATCGAATACAACCGGCTGACGTAACGTTGTCAAACAACTGCCGTTGGTTGTTGAAATGAAACTTTGTTCGGTCGGGGCAATCGCGAAGACCAAAAGTATGATTGAGCGCTTCGACGGCGGACTTTAATCGTCCCGTCCCGGCGATAGGCCCAATCGACCAATCGCTACGATCAGTTACCTGACGCGCGACGAACGCGCGCGGCGCGGCACCACCTCCGATGCAAATGAATGCCGGTTGGCGACGCGTGGGTTGGCCCTGTTTGTTGAAGTCCGGTCGCCAGCGACAGATCAGTTCTTGCTCTCGAATCAGCGCTAAAAGTTCATGTGAAACGGGCTCCCAGACAATCCGCTGGCTATGACGAACGATGCGACCCATCTTGGGATCAGAAGGCGTTTTTGCAAAGTATGAAAGCAATCGTTTACGCAGCGCCTTGGACTTACCTACGTAGCAAAGCTGGTCGTTACGATCCAACCAGCCGTACACTCCCGGCGTTAGCGGACAATGATCGTGCAGCATCGCTCGCGCTGCCATGCGATCGGTGGGAATCTGCCACCCCGTAATCCCGTCCTGCGTGCTGCAACGACGCGCGGCCTTGGTCAGCAGCGAGGGACCAAAACCCGCAAATTTGGATGGCAGCCTCTGAATAAGTTGGGACATTCCGTTCTCCGGTTACCCAGTATCGCTCCTGTAGTTCCGCTGGGCGTTTGCTGACCGTTGCGCATGTGTCGTAGCATACAACAACGGCCCAACATGTGCGAATGCAGAGGGTTAATTTTCCTGATGGCCTCTAAACCTGCGGTTATCAGATAACTCGCCCGTTTGACACCTTTTCTTTTGAAAAAGAGCGTATCAATTTCTCACTTTAAATGAGAACCCTAAACAGAAATCCAAAATAGCTGTAAAATTTTCGCACGGATTGATTCTCACTTAAACGGATTTAACAGCTAGCTATTCCTCATGCGCTTTCTCTGCACGCCCCTGCTTATTTCAAGCACATTTCTTCTCACTCTTTCACTGCTAGACTTTTCTGCAGTTGCCCAGGTCGGGCCAACTCCACGGCCCAACATCATTCTGGTGAACCTGGACGATGCGGATACCGATTTGCTGAGCGCAGAAACGATCGACCAGCACTTCCCTGCGATCGCTGAACTTTACCAGCGGTCGACCATCTTCACCAACGCGCATTGCACGACGCCTTTTTGTGCGCCCAGCCGCGCGGCACTATTCACGGGCAAGTACGCGTTTAACAACGGTTGTAAAACGGGCAGTGAAACGGCTTCCACGAGTGTTGGATTTCCGGGTGGGTATCAACGATTCAAAAGTTTCCAACACGATCGAAATGAGCTGGGAGTCTGGATGAAGCAGGCTGGCTACCGCACGATGCATGTTGGTAAGTTTCACCACGATGGTTTTGATGATCAGGTGCCCGCAGGCTGGGACGATTTTTGCGTAAGCCTGGGTGCCAAGTACTTCGGTGGTTCTCGGTTTTCAAATGTCAGCCAATCACCAGCTCAACGATATCGGATTGGCGAACAGGAATACATCACAGTAGAAGACCTCAATGAAGCGACACGCGCCTTGGACAATCACGACCAACAGCGCCCCAACCAACCCTTCTTTTTATACCTTGCCCCCATTGCTCCTCACTTCCCGACCGAGCCTGATCTTTCGACGATGGCCGAAGCAAAGTACAGAAACTACGCACCCGATCTGCTCCAACCGACCAGCGATCCGGATTTCGACGAAGCCGACATGAGCGACAAACCGGCTTTCCTTCGTCGTCCTCAACTTACCGCGACTGAGAAAGCATCTCTACAAGAAGCGTTCATCTATCGTCTACGTTCAATGAAATCGGTCGACGATATGGTGGGCGCTTTGATCTATCGCCTGAGGCGAAACGGGAAGTGGAGAAATACCTACTTTATGATCACCAGCGATAACGGATACTCGCTGGGCCATCACCGCACCAAGAATAAGAAAGACCCTTACCAGCGCAGCAGTCGCGTTCCCTTGATCGTGTCATCACCAAATTCGCGTGCTGCGCGAACGGCGTCCCATTTGATTGCCCATCTGGATATTTGCCCAACGATCATGGAGTTGGCCGGAAACAGAATCCCCAGCGATTTGGATGGAAAATCATTCGCCCCATTGATTGACCGACCTTTTGCAGAAAACCCGGTGACTTGGCAACGTTCGATCATGATCGAAAATTGGGCGGACAAGTTTATGTGGGGCAAGCGTCTGCCGATGTCCTACACCGCCGAACGTTTCTATGACAAAGTTCACATCGCGTGGTCCACTGGCGATCATGAATACTATCTCCTGAATTCCGATCCCTTTCAGCTGAACAATATCTACCCGCAATTAAGTAAGGCCCATCAAGATTTCCTAAATCGCTCGTTAATGAATTTTCGCAAGAATGAAGTCGCACCTACGGTCACGCTGACTTCGCCGATCAGTGGTGCTCCGACCGGCAACGTCATTCCCTTCGCGGGATACATGGAAGACAACTCGGCTCCGGTGATGGCACAATTGGTTGTACAAAGCCAAACAACACAACGATACTTCAATGGGCGGTCTTGGCAGGATAACTTTGCCTCGATTCCTGTTGTGCCATCTTCCACAACGACCAGTATAAATTCTTGGGAGCACGATCTCGAGATTTTTTCTGAAACAAGGAATAACTTTGACCTATTTTTCAGCAGGGTGATCCCGCAGGACGATTCTGGGAAAACGGGCCTCATGAAGTTCACCTTCAATACGGTCGAGAACAATTCGATTTTCGCAGAACTTAATCCGGTGATCAACGGAAAGACTTTCACCGGGACCACTCAGAAAATGGTGGGTTACCATGGACAATATCCCAACCAAACTGTCACTTTCTTCATCGTCGAAAAGAACACAGGCCGCTTCTTCAATGGGCAAACGATGCAAGATGATTATGTGCCGTTCATTGCGGACAGCCTTCCCAATCGGCGTTGGTCGAAACGGGTTAGCCTACCGCCGGGCGAGTACCGTTGCTACGCGCAGGCGTATTTCAACCATCTCTACCAATCCAAATCATCTATCGCCGATTTCCAAGTTCGATGAGCCTCTGGCCGAAGGCTACTTCTCATTAAACACACGCGGTAAATTCCTTTGATAGAAGTTTTATGGGCTCGATGGATGCGCGGTCGGTCCTCAAATGGCAACGGATTGGAATCGCGTTTGCTGTCACATTTCGAAGCCTTAACGCACTTTTGGCCTTCGAGGTTGCCCAACCTGTACTACCGGTCGAGCGACCTGTAGGGTTGTTCCGAAATTGAGGCCAATCTAAAAAAATGTGTCAAAAGGCTAAACGCTGGCACCAAAACTCGACGATAAGTTATGTAATTCCACGCCGGGAGAGTGAGACACGGATAGTCTCACATCAGGATAAAGTCATGGCATGACGATGGAGCGACATGCTGTGACTTTTTCTATGCGCGACAATCAGCTGCACGATTGTTTTCTTCGAAATCGCATTGAGCCAGAACCTGCCGTTGGCACCGGCGCCAGCGTTGACCATAACGTATTGCAGTGAAGCGACCGCTGGAGTCGAAGGCTGTCAGTTATGGGTGAGCATATTAAAGACAGCTTCGCTGGCGTCCTCCTTGTTTTCGTTTTTAGCAGTGGAAGGTTGGCTCCTTGAACGAGAGTTTGATCCATAGTTGTCTTTCGGTCTCCGAAAGAACACTCAAGCGCTTTCCCGCGCCATAGCGCGCGAGGCGCACTTTCGGAGACCGAAAGGCTACATTGGGGAGCTTCGCTGGAGTTAGATTGGGAACTTGTAATAGAGGCGTCGCATCATTCACGATGCCTGTATTCCTGGCCCGTTTGGATAGCATTGCCAACTCCAACCGCTCAACTTCGCCGAGTTCAATCCGTCACCGTTGAGCGTTGGTTGCCGCGCAAATTCAAACCATGCGGCGGGAAGATGTTACCGGGTGCTACTCAGCCAAGTCGGTCTCTGAGTGTTCTTAGTTTAGAAAACAAGAATTCATCTTCACTTCTTCAGCAGCGTCATTGGCGTGAGATTAAATTCGAGGAAGAACCAAAGGTTTTGCTTCGCCGTTGGCAATCGGTTAACATCAGATTGATTCGCGATGTGCTCGCAACGCCCAGTTTTACCCGGCGCTTTTCATGTACGACCGAAATGACTCTCAACAACAAGCGCCGGTGCAGCATCCAGCGCTGTGGATCGCGGCAGCCGTCTGCGGTGGCATTGCAGCTGACCGATGGCTTGATTTTTCGATTGTCTGCTACATCGTGATTGCCGTCATCTCAGCAGCTGTCATCGCAAGTTGTCTCTTTCGCGCCGCTGCACAACGAGCAAGGACACGTCAGTTATTTGCAACATTGTTGCTGTTTGCTTCTCTTGCTGCCTGTTGGCATCACGCCTATTGGAATTTTTATCCCGCCAACGAAATCAGCCGCTGGGCAACCGAAAATGCTCGCGCGGTCTGTGTTTCAGCGACGTTGCTGTCGGAACCCAGACGGGTCGCCGCTGCTTCGACAGTGGACCATCTCAATCGTCCGCGCGATCGGTCAGACCAATATCGAGTTTTGATTCGAAGTATGGGGATTCGTGACGGCGATAAGTGGCTGCCAAGTGAAGGACGAGTTCTGTTAACCGTTGCCGCATTGGAAGTCGACCTGCATGCTGGCGATCAAGTAACCATTTTGGGGCGGTTGCGTAAAATCGCGGGGCCAACCAATCCAGGAGCTTTTGACTTTCGCAATCACTACCGCAGGCATCGCATCCGAACGTCGCTCTATTGTTCCCACGTGGAATCCATCGTCGTCAACAAACGCGCGCGAACCGGATCATGGTTAGCGTCTCTGCGCTCTCGACTGAACAGGTTAGCTTGGCATCATCTTGCCCCGCAGCAAGCCAGTCTCGCCTCTGCGATTCTCCTAGGCAACCGCGAGCAACTGGAGCCGGCGCGGCGAGAGGTCTTCTTACAAACGGGCACCAGTCATTTACTAGCCATCTCAGGATTGCATGTTGGAATTTTGGCTTGTTGCTTCTTTGCACTCTTTCGCTGCGGTTGGCTCAGTCGCAACATCTGCCTGTTGCTGACGATTGGTTTCGTTGTGTTTTATGCTTGGTTGGTCGAATTTCGTCCGCCTGTGGTACGTGCTTCGATACTGATCGTCTTATTCTGTGCCGCTCGTATGCTGGGCCGGTCGGGTCTCTCCTACAACGTGTTGGCGCTCGCTGCGCTGTTGGTTTTAATCATCAACCCTACCGATTTATTCGCACTGGGAACTCAACTGTCTTTCTTAGCAGTCGCGGCGATCCAGTTTGGAAACCGATGGATCTTCAACCGTCCAACCGACCCATTGCAACAACTGGTCCAGTCGACCCGGTCGTGGCCTGTTCGCGCCTGCCAAGCCGTCGCGGAGAATCTCCGAGCAGCGTTTGTCGTTAGCGGATTGATATGGCTGATCTCGATTCCCTTAGTGGCGATCAGCTTTCATGTCTTGGCGCCTGTGGGATTGGTGGTAAACCCGCTTGTGTTGCTACCGATCGCTGTATCTTTGTACGCAGGAATCACGATTTTCGCATTTGGCGACATCGCCGCCTGGGTTGCGAATATTGCGGCAGTCGTGTGCACATTCAGCCTAGGCATCATCGAATCCTTCGTCGGTTGGGCCAGTCGCATCCCGTTCAGCCATTTTTGGACAGCTGGCCCGCCGCTGATTTCGGTTGTCTTATTTTATCTGGGTTGGTTGCTTTTTGGTCTGCTCCCGTCGACGCGTGTTTCGGTGCGTCGACTTTTGGGGCTGAGCGTTGTGTGGTTGGTTTTAGGTTGGTGCGTGCCAGCAATAGCCACTCATCTTTACCGCACTCAAATTCAGCGATCGCTAACAACGACCTTCATCGATGTGAGCCACGGAACGGCAGTACTTTTGGAATTGCCCAATGGAAAAAATCTGCTTTATGATTGCGGTTCAACCGTCTCTTCAAAATTCGCGGCGCGACGCGTTTCGGATGTTCTCTGGCACAAAGGCATCGGCACCATCGACTCGGTCATCGTATCGCACGCCGACATTGACCACTTTAACGGCATCCCCGAACTGTCGCGCCGGTTCTCAATCGGCACCGTCTATCTTTCGCCGATGATGAATCAGCATGGATCGCCCTCGGTTGCCGAATTGAAACAAACACTTCAAAAGGCCCGGATCGACGTCAAAGAAATTTTGGCGGGAAACGAAATAGCGATTGATCCCAATGTAAACATCGAAGTCTTGGCCCCCGCCGCTGAACTGGTTCACGGCAACGATAACTCGGCCAGCATCGTTGTTGGCATCACGTATCAAGGGAAGCGAATTTTACTGCCGGGAGATTTGGAAAAGGAAGGGTTAGAAGCACTGCTGCAAACGCCGGCTTCACATTACGACCTGGTCATGGCTGCCCACCATGGTAGTTCGCACAGCGATCCGCATCGTTTCTGTGCTTGGGCTACGCCAAGATATCTAGCCGTCAGCTGCGGCAGTGGAAAATCATCGTTGGCGATCGACGAAGCCTCCAAACAGTACAACTGCGATCTGCTGCGGACCGACACCGGAGGTGCGCTCACCTTCGATATCAAGCGCGATGGGTCGACGACGTTCACGCCCTTTCTGCGTTGGGCCGCGCGTTGAGACGACTTGGTCTGCGATTCTTTGAAGTCGACTGAGGTTGACTCAAGCCACGAAAGAGAGACGCCTGATTAGCCACGGCAGGCACAGCATTAATATTACCGCAGACATGCGGGGCTAATTTTCAGCCTATAATTAGCGAATTTCATATATTCAGCGATAATCTGACCTTACTGAAAGAATAAGGCTCAATACCCTTGAAAATTGGGCCCATCCAACCAATAATGAAACCGGTTTCTCAAAGGGGAAACCGATTTCTTGCATGACTGCGAAGAACATATTCTTTCCCGTTGTCCGTCAAAGGCTCGCTCAGGCAATTCGATCCGTCCGAGATCAATCGGTATCACAATCCAAGCGCCTACATCATTCGGCCTGCCCAAGAACTTTTTAACCCTCACTCTCACAACTATCCGGAGTACAAAATGAAATTAGGCAATCTTGCGAAAAGCTTCGCTCTTGTCACTGCGACGCTGCTGTGTGCATCGCTCGCAAACGCTCAAAATGTAGAACTCGCGACGAATCTTGGGTTCGAAGATCCAATTGGTATGGAAGGAGACACTGCCTCCGATCAGTGGAATCCATTCTTTTCGGGTGGAGCTGGTGCCGGCACCAATACCGTCGCTCCTTTGGATGGAACAACTCATGGTGCGATGGAGATCGCTGGAGTCGGAGGTGCGTTTGCTGGCCTTCAATATCAAATCGACAACATTACCGAAGGAGAGTCCTACACCTTTTCCTTTAGCGCTCGCAGCCTAGACCCAAACTTAGGTGGGATTGATGGAGAGTTTCGCTTTGAGTTCGTCGACGCAACTGGGGCTTTCATTGGCGACCAGTTTGCATTTAACGAACCAGTTGCTCCTGCTGATACGTACGAGATGTTCTCGCAAACCCGTATTGCTCCGATTGGTGCAGTTAGCCTGCGAGCGGTGATCGCGGTCCAGTCGTTCGGTGCTGGTGCTGATGGATCCGACTCCGACACCGGAACTCTTTTTGTTGACGGCGCGTCCATCCAAGGACCACCTATTGGTACTCCTCCTACCACCCCTGAGCCTCCTACACCGGGTCCAGTGATGGAGCTCGCCTCTAACCCATCGTTCGAGGATCCAATTGGTATGTCGGGAGACCAAGCTCCCGGTAATTGGAACCCGTTTGATAACGGTGGTAACACCTCCGGCACTGCCGACACGACAGCCCCTTTGACGGGCTCAACTCACGGCGTGGCATCTATTCTTGGAGACGAAAATTCGTTCGCTGGTTTTGTTCAGCAAGTCGACGAAATCGTCCCCGGCGAGGACTACACCTTCTCCTTTAATGCTCGCAGTGAAGGCGCCAACTTAGAAGGAATTGACGCAGAGTTCCGACTTGAATTTATAGACGCAAACGGCGCATTTGTTGGAGGTCAATTCGATAATAATGAAGCTATTTCCCCAACTGACTCGTACGCCCCGTTCATGCAAACCCGCACAGCTCCCGCCGGCGCAGTTAGCCTGCGAGCGGTGATCGCGGTTCAGTCGTTCGGTGGTGGTGCTGATGGCTCTAACTCCAACAATGGAGCGCTCTTTATTGACGACACGTCAATCATGGGATCGCTTATTGCATCAGATGTGCTCAAGGGCGATGTCGACCTCAATGGAGTCGTAAACTTCCTTGATATCCAGCCATTCATTGTGGTCTTGTCAAGTAATGGTTCTCAAGCTGAAGCAGATACGAATTGCGACGGCGCTGTCAACTTTCTTGACATCCAGGCCTTCATTGACATTTTGGCAAACTAATAGACGGGTGTCAGGTACAGCTGTTGCCACCTCGACAGAAGTCACTGTTGGCGACGTCACATAAACTTGGCTTCGCTTGAAACATATTCAGGCGAGGCCTTTTTAAATCTCTTCAGCGTGACGAGGCCATTGGCTTGGTCACGCTTTTTTTGCAATTCTCAAAAGCGTTACCGATTGAGTTATTACAACCACGGTGGGTACGAAACCATGACCAAGTATTTCTACAATAAATATTTAGTGATTGCAGGGCTGACATTGATTATTGTTACCCTCACCAGTTTCAATCTCTGGTCCTCTCATCCGCGTGGACAAAGCCAACAAAAAAATCAGGCGGCGGAAAATGAGCTCAACGATCAAAAGGTCCAGAAGCTCGTTAGTTCTGAGGAACTATTACTAGAACTAACACCTCGGTTGCGTGAGCTATCAAGAAGCATCATGAACCTCAGGCTGCCCGACGCATCGGCGGCCAATCGCCTATTCGCCAAAGAAGTGGAGGTGTCTGGAGCGTGGACGACTACAGGAAACTCACCAGCTTCAAACAGCCAATCGAACACACGCGACTGGGGTATTGATGATTCGCTCACTGTTATTGCCAGGGAGAGGCTTGATCTCTGGCATACTTTGTTCGAGGCGACTGAGTATTTCGAACATGCAAAATTCTATTTTATAAAAGGACAATTACACGGAAACAGCAAAGACCAATTCAAATCCGTTTTAGGTTTTGAGGGTTTGGCAAATTACAAACACGGGCCCAAGGCAAGCCTGCACGTGAAGCTGGAAGTCAACTGGGCGCTTGCCAAAGGCACCGCCAAAAACAACACCGCCAATGCCGATTGGCAAATCACTTCATGGAAACTTGTTGACATCGACACGACAGAAACCTCTCAGATGCTGTTCCGCAACGTGCTCGCAGAGGTCATTGATGACAAAGCCCTGCTTAATCGTGCGACCAATTCTCTCCATACTCAACTAACCTCCAAACTAATGTCCGGCGGGGAATATTTCTTCCCGCCCGGAGAGGTCTACCCGTTCTTTTTTCCTGACGTCACGTTGGAACATCCCGGCATCGCCGTCGTCGACATTGACAACGATGGTTTCGACGACCTCTATGTCACGATGCAACATCAACCCAACCTTTTATTCCGCAACAAAGGAGACGGTTCGTTTGAAGAAGTCGCGGCAAAGTATGGGTTGAACATCTCTCCGGATTCAACCAGCGCGATTTTTGCCGACTTTGACAACGATGGAGATCCCGATTTGTTCTTGGGGAGAGCCCGCCGAAACTCATTGTATTTCGTCAACCAAGACGGCAAATTTGTGCACAAAACTCGTGACTTAGTTGACTTCCCTTTGCCGGCGTTAGTTTCTTCGATTTCTGCAG